>JBJOKO010000288.1:0-3940 GCA_046046035.1 Bacteroidota bacterium
ACTTGGGAACAGCTACTTTGAAAGCAGAGCTTTCGAAGAAAATGGCTGACGGAACAGGTGCAAATGCATTTTTAGAAAAATGTATCGGTGCTGATTTTGCCATTAAGGGAATTGAAACTAAACCGAGCAAAAGAACTCCTGCTGCGCCTTTCACCACTTCTACACTTCAACAAGAAGCGGGTAGAAAGCTTGGATTCAGTGTGAGCAGAACAATGGTTGTAGCGCAACGTCTTTATGAAAGTGGAAAAATCACTTATATGAGAACGGATAGCGTTAACCTTTCTGACTTCGCTTCTGAGGCTTGCCGCGCGGAGATCGGAGCTTCATTCGGCGATAATTATTCAAAGCCAAGAAAATTTACCACAAAAAGTAAAGGTGCTCAAGAGGCGCACGAAGCAATTCGTCCTACCGAAATGGCCAACCACGTGGTAGAAGGAGAGCGCGACGAACAACGTCTATACGAGTTGATTTGGAAACGTACCATAGCATCGCAAATGGCGGATGCAGAATTGGAAAGAACTACTGCTACCATCTCTATTTCTTCTATGGAAGAAGTGATGCAAGCCAAAGGTGAAGTAATCAAGTTTGATGGATTCTTAAAAGTCTACATCGAAAGTACTGACGACGAAGAAGGCGACGAAGGAAACAGCGGAATGCTTCCTCCATTGACTGTAGGACAAAAGCTTGATTTGATGGAGATGACAGCGATTCAACGCTTCACTCAAAAACCTGCACGTTATTCAGAGGCTTCTCTAGTAAAACGTTTGGAAGAATTAGGTATCGGTCGTCCGTCTACTTATGCTCCAACGATTTCTACCATTCAAAATAGAGAGTACGTAGAAAAGAAAGACCGCGAGGGAACACCGCGTCCATTCGAAGTGTTGACACTCAAAAATGGTCAAATCAATAAAGAAGAAAAAGTAGAGAATACAGGCGCAGAGAAATCTAAGCTCTTCCCTACAGATATCGGAATCGTTGTAAATGATTTCTTGGTGGATCAATTCCCAAACATTCTTGACTATGGCTTTACAGCGAAAGTAGAAGGGGAGTTCGATGATATTGCTGAAGGCAAACTTCAGTGGCAAGAAATGATGAAGCGATTCTATACTCCGTTTCATACAAACGTAGCCGACACCATGTTGCAAGCGCAACGTGCGACTGGAGAGCGTGATTTGGGAACAGACCCTGTTTCAGGCAAACCAGTTATTGCTCGTATTGGTCGTTTCGGTCCAATGGTCCAAATAGGAGCTAGCGATGATGAAGAGAAGAAATTCGCGTCACTTCGTCCAGATCAAAGTATTGGAAATATCACGCTTGAACAAGCACTTAAGCTTTTTGATCTTCCGAGAAACCTTGGAGAATACGAAGGCAAACCAATTATCGTAAACGTAGGTCGATTCGGCCCGTACGCCAAACACGGTAATACTTTTGCTTCACTAAAGGTGAAAGAAGGAGATGATCCGTACACTATCGAATTTGATAGAGCTGTTCAATTGGTAAAAGATAAAATTGAAAGTGTACTTGCTGCTCAAATTTTGTTGTTTGATGAGCGTCCAGATGTTCAAGTATTGAACGGTCGTTTCGGTCCTTACATCAAAGTTGGCAAAGACAATTTCAAGATTCCAAAAGGCAAAGATCCGAAGACATTGACCTTGGCGGAGATTGATACCATCGTTGCTGAGAACCCACCGAAACCTGCACGTGGAAGAGGAGGGAAGGCGGCTACTAAGGCTCCGGCTAAAAAAGCCCCAGCTAAGAAAGCGGCAGCTAAAAAGGCTCCAGCCAAGAAAGCAGCTGCTAAGAAGAAGTAGTTTGATGATGCTAAAAGTCAAATGTTAATACAAAGTAGGATTCATCCAAAATCCCACTATTCATAATGATACTTTCGTAACGCACCAATTGGTGCGTTACTTGTTATGGATATTTCAGTTTTCTTCAAACCATTTGACTCGAGTACAATCGAGAGACACGAGAATCAACCTTCACAGTTGATCAACCATGTGACTTTTTTCACAGGTAATCTAGAAGAACTAGAAGGAAAGAAGCTTGCGCTTATCGGTGTCTTGGAGGATCGCAACGCAGTCAACAATGCGGGTTGCTCCAAAGGACCCGATCGTGTTCGCAAAGAACTTTACAACCTTTATTTTTTTGATTCAAATCCTCAGTTGATTGATTTGGGGAATATCCATCCGGGCAATGAGATAAGTGATACCTATTTTGCGTTGAATCAGACATGCCAAATCTTATTGAAGAAAGGCATCATTCCGATAATTCTTGGTGGCTCACAGGATTTGACCTACGCCAACTACCTTGCTTACGAAACAATGGAACAGACCGTCAACTTGGTTACGATTGACCCAAGTTTAGATTTTGGTCAGAACCCAGAAGATTTGACAAGCAAAGGGTATTTGAATAAAATCGTCCTGCACAAACCAAATTTCTTATTCAATTATTCCAACATTGGTCATCAGAGGTACCTGACCGATCC
Source organism: Bacteroidota bacterium (assembly GCA_046046035.1). Taxonomy (GTDB): domain Bacteria; phylum Bacteroidota; class Bacteroidia; order Flavobacteriales_D; family Sanyastnellaceae; genus JAIXWP01. The sequence goes on from JBJOKO010000288.1 coordinate 2,489, forward strand.
GCAGTTAATTGAATTGATGAGCAAGATGTATTTCGATAGCTTCAGATTAGGTGAGATGCAGGGCAACCATATTCTGAACAATGAGCCAATTATTCGAAATGCTGATTTATTAAGTTTTGATATCAGTGCTGTAAGAAGAAGTGAAGCTCCTGGTTGCGGAGTTGCTGGACCAAACGGCTACTATGGGCATGAGGCTGCTCAGTTATGTTGGTATGGCGGACTTAGCGATAAGTTGACTTCATTCGGTATTTACGAGTACAATCCAGAATTTGATAGAGATAATCAGACAGCACAATTGATTGCTCAAATGGTTTGGTGCTTTATTGATGGATTTCTTTCTAGAAAAGCGGACTATCCTGTAGGGGATTACAGCGAATACTTCCGCTATATCGTCAATATGGTTTCTGAATCACATGAGTTAGTTTTCTACAAAAGCAATCGTTCCGACCGGTGGTGGATGGACGTTCCTTACCCTGCAGGAACTGAAAATAAGTACGAAAGGCACCATTTGGTCCCTTGTACCTATGAAGAATACCAATTGGCGACCAACGATGAAATGCCCGATAGATGGTGGAAAACTTATCAAAAATTGGTCTGATTTTAAGTGAGTTACATCGACTTTAATAATGGTTTTATCGGCAAAATACCCAGTCAGGATACCTGTTTTGGTGTGAATAACTTTGTGTTAATATTCAATTTTTTTTTGTGACTTGAAAAAAGTGTGTACTTTAGCGACTTTCGAAAAAGTACCTTTATACCAAGAAAGAATAGCTTAACACCTTAGAAACCATTATATGAAGAAGAGTTTACTCGTTGTAGCCATAGCTTCTCTTACGCTCTCTACGTTTGCGCAGCAGGATCCGCAGTTCACGTACTGGATGTTTGATCGCCAATCATTCAACCCAGCTGCTGCAGGAATTGATCCTATGCATTGCGTTTCTATTTTCTACCGCGACCAGTGGGATGGATTTGATCGCGACCCTAAAACATCATTGTTCAATTACTCAGGTAATGCAATGGTGAAAACACAGGAGCTAGGTTATGGATTGACATTTTTTAATGACTTACTAGGTCAAGAAAAGAACAACTCTTTCAGATTGGCGATTGCTCCAAAATTTGATTTGGGCAACGGAATGAAATTAGGTGTTGGACTTGGTTTGGGAATGTTGAACAAGAAATTAGGTGCTAACTGGGTTTATATCGATCCAGACGATAGCGCAATTCCAAATAAAGAAGTTGCTGAAACAAAATTTGATTTGAGCTTTGGTGCTACTTTATATGGTGAGAATTTTTATGCTGGATTGTCTGCAACACACTTGACAGCTGCTGAGTACTCAGATTTGAATTTGAAATCAGCTCGTCACGTATACTTAATGGGTGGTTACAACTTCCCATTGAGCTCACAGCCAATCGTGATTCGCACAAATGCTTTGATCAAGACAGATTTGAAAG
>JBJOKO010000289.1:0-3935 GCA_046046035.1 Bacteroidota bacterium
TCATTCTAGAGTTTAAAAAAACAAAATAAATAATAGATATAATTTATTTTCATACATTGGTTCTCCAAACTAAAATCAAAAACCAATTAAAATGAAAAAATTATCTCTATTTATTGCCCTCATAGCGTGCACGATTGTGAGCTTTGCTCAATCCGCAAATCACAGATTTGGCGTTAACACCGGATTCTTTATCCAACACTACAATGGAAATCTCGGAAACAGTTTCTTCAAATTCAAAACAACTTGTTTTTCAGGTGGGAATTTAAATGTAGGAATGTACATCAATAAATCATTCGACATCACAGCTGGACTTTCTATCGGTGACTTTGGATATGGAACAACGCCAGAAGACAATGACCGCATTGAGGCTTTAGAAGCAGAATGTCCAACCTGCGGCGAAGCCCTCGACATGGACCAATTGCTAGCTAGAATGGTGGCTGTAAACGCTACTGTAAAATATAAATTCGCTAACGGATATCTTCTTCCAGAAACTACGAAGCTTGCACCTTATGCTTACGTTGGAGCTGGTGTCAACAAACTTTCAGATGTAATGAAAAGACATTGTGTAACCGAAGGATACCACTACAGCATCAACTCAGGAGTAGGCTTGACTTACAACCTCACCGAGAATTTCAACTTTGGTTATAATCTCGGAACAGGATATTTCCCTTTCCGAAAAGTTTACGCTACCAATGAAGAACTTCTAAGTTCAGTTGAAGACAATCCACTTTTCATCGAGCTTAAAAAACAAAAAGACTGGTACTTGCAGAATACTTTATTTATTGGCTTTAATCTATGATGGTAGTTGGTGGTAGGTAGTAGGTAATAAGTTAAAGGAGTTTCTGAGAATGCTTTTGCATTTTTAGAAACTCTTTTACATTTACAACATGGCTAATAATTGGATCAAATCAATATTCACAAAAATCAAGGACATTTATATTTCTCCAAAATTCAAAACAGAAATATATATGATTCCAATGAATGAGGCAGCACTGAGGCTTCAAGAATTCTTTGACTCAAAACAAGACTTTTGGAGTGAAGTGGATATTAAGGGGGAATTTAAAAACCCACACACATTCATACTACTTCTGAAAAGTCAAAGATCCTATTCCTACTTTGAAGGCACAATTGAAGCAAATTCAGATCAATCCACATTAATTTCATTCAAAACCTATATATCTTTTGGCATTCAACTATTCTCAATAATAATTCCTTTGGCTGGAATTATCTCAATTTTCAAAGCAATTTCACTACAAATATGGGAATCTTTGCCATATGCGTTCGGCACCACAATAGTAGGTTCATTCCTAATTTATCGTGTTTCCGAATCTTCAAAATATGTTTTGGAAGACAGGTACTACCGCTACGTTCATAAACTCTTGAAAAACCCTTCACCTCCAAAAAAAGTTAAACCAGAATAGTCACCCCATATAGAATCGATATTCGTATTAAACTACTCCTGAATGTCGAAAAAATCGCTCATCATTATTTTCATTTTGATTGGAATTGTTGCGGGATACACTGCGCGACGTCTATCACGAAACAAGATCACAAAAAATGACTCCTCTGTTATTTCGAAAAACAACGCTAGCGAACTTCAAGACGGTGACATTATTTTTCAATCTTCAAAATCAGGGCAAAGTTTAGCAATTCAATTAGCCACAAAATCCATCTACTCACACTGTGGAATCATTTTCAAAGAAGACAATGAATATGTGGTTTACGAGGCCGTGCAGCCTGTGAAGAAAACTCCTCTTTCTCAATTTATCGACCGCGGTGATGACGATAAGTATGTTGTAAAGAGACTGACAAATGCCAATCAGTCGTTGACACCATCAGTAATCACCGCCATGAAAACCGAGGTACAAAAACAAATTGGAAAAAATTATGACCTCACATTCGAATGGTCTGATGATAAAATTTATTGCTCCGAACTTGTTTGGAAAACATACCAAAGATGCACCGGACTAGAAGTGGGAACTACTCAACACCTAAAAGATTTTGATCTATCACATCCCGAAGTAAAGAAAATAGTTGAGGAACGATATGGGAAAAATATTCCTTTAGAAGAAATTGTAATCTCACCCGGAGCTATTTTCGAGAGCAAACAATTGATCACAGTGAAAGAAAATTAATCTGTGATCGCTTTTAGATATTACCTTCGGTAAAATAATATTTTGATACTCTCCATGTATAGCGCTGAAATAAACAATAATTCTTGCATCGTACTCAATGAAAATTCTGAAAAGGTCGGCGAATTGATTTACCACAAACGATTCAATAGAACTGCTTGCGATATCTTAATTGACAATAAAAAATACGAAGCTTTCAGAAAAGGCTTTTTTCAAAAAAACATTTTGGTAATGCTCGATGGAAATGAAGCATTCAAATTTGTAATCAACTCATGGTTCGGAAGCGCTATCATAGCACCACTAAACTATAAACTCAAGGGAGTTTCAAGTTGGACGGGCGGCACAAGACTTATCGATGAAAATGACAATACTCTTGTCACAATTAAAAAAGCAGGTGGCATTTTCACACACAACAAATTTCAAATAGAAGTAAATGATGTTAGCGTATCAAAACTACATCTGCTGCTTGCTTTGTATTTTCATATCTACGCTTCGCACAACAAACGAATGATGGTTGCAGCTTCTTAATCTGTTCTTATGATAAAATGCCCTCTCTGCCAAAGTGAAATCCTTGTAGAAAACGTCAATATTCAAACTGACGTAGCACAATGTCATAAGTGTAACAATATTTTCAAAATCTCTGAAACAATTAGCACCTATGACGACAGACCTTTCGATATAGATTCTCCGCCAAAAGGCGCTTGGATAATCAAGGATATTGATCAGGTTAAAATTGGTGCAACTACTCGTTCTGTTTTTGCCTTCTTCCTCGTGCCGTTCATGATTGTTTGGTCCGGCGGTGCTATCGGAGGAATATATGTCTCACAAATAATCGACGGTAAATTCGAATTGTTTCAATCTCTAATCGGCATTCCATTTATTCTTGGTGCTATACTTTTTTGGAGCTTCACACTCATGACAATTTGGGGAAAAGTGGAAATCACTTTTGATAAAACTGGAGGAACAGCCTTTACTGGTGTTGGAAAAATAGGAATTACCAAAACCTTCAAATGGGATGAAGTGGATCAAATAATAGAAAGAAGATCTAAGTGGAATAACAACAACAATCAGACTGCAATTACTTTGGAGGGAGCAAAACGTATTAATATAGGAACAGGACTAAGCGACAATCGCAAATACTATTTGCTTCGTTGTCTTCAAGTCTATCAAAATAAAATTAAGAATCGCCGCGGTCTTTAAGATTAGTTTTTCTCCAATACAATTTCTCTCAAAGAAACGAGCTCAGGGAATTTGTGCATGTCTTCAGCATATTTATCAATCGCATTCAGAATTCTATCCTTGTCATTTGCACTAAAAGGATAAACAGCCTTCGCCTTGTGACCAAAGTCCATACTCTCACGAGTCATCCTTTCTGTGGTAATACTTTCGTACAAGGAAAATAATGCTTGCAATACCACACGGCTATTTGAATCGTATAGTGCATTCAAAATGATGCGATCAGATAAATCGAGCCACACAAAACCTGCAAAAAAAGTAATCGCTTCTTTCCAAGCCACAGATCCTTTTTCCCAATATTCTGAAATCGCATCCCACTCGCTAGGTTCGAGCATGAACACATAATCAATACCGCGATCTGGAAAATCGACCTCAGCCACCAATGTGGCTTCATCTAAGAAATACTCAAGAACTTCTGACATGGGACAAATATCAATCAAATACTTCCGGCAAAGCCATTTTTAGGTGCATAAAAAAAAGCCGACAACTTGCGTTGTCGGCTTTTAGGGTGATCGATGGGGATCGAACCCACGACAGCCAGAACCACAATCTGGAGCTCTACCAACT
>JBJOKO010000290.1:0-3918 GCA_046046035.1 Bacteroidota bacterium
TATTGTGGAAAGCCTCAAGATGATGGCCCATCCCGTATATTTACCCAAAAATATTTCAATGAAAATCAAATTTGCCTTAATTGTGGCGTTTTTGTCCACTTCAGTTGCCTACGCACAATCAGACTCTCTAATGCTCCCTCCTCCTCCTGAAGCGCCAGATGCTCCACCAGTAGAAGAGCCATTCGACTATACTCCTTGGTCTATGGAAGGTGATGCCGAGGATGAGGATCCAAATCTTAAGAGCGTTCTGGTTTCTTCATACATTGGCTTAGGTGCGATCATTCCTTTTGACCAACAAGACAGTTTGCAACTCAGCGATAAGCTTTCAAGCACATTCAGTATTGGTTTTCACAAGAAATATAGAATTAACAACCATTTCGGTGCAGGTTTCGGTATTTCATATATGAATGAAAACTACCATTTGAAACAAGATAGTGCCAACCTTTTGACGGGAGCCACTAGCTATGACAAATTGGATTTTCAATTGGATAAATTTGGTTTAGAACCATTCGTTAGAATCATCTTTAGTAATCCAAATGGAAAAAACGGAACATATTTGGACTTAGGTGGTCAAATCAATTGGGTATTTGGTCGTCGCATGTACATTTATGACAAGGTTGATCCATTGACCAATGCTGGTGCAAAAATCATTGAAAGCACAGCACGTCGCTTGGACTATATCAATGCATACGACGCCTTTGGTACTGCACGTTTGAATTTTAACTGGTTTGCTATTTCAGCAAAATACAGAGTTACAGATATGTTTAAAGCGAGCAAGAGCGTTAATAACAACGTTGTTCTACCTCAACTTTCACCTCTCCAAGTGGGAATTGAGCTTAGCTGGTAATAGACTTAAGTGTACTGTTTTATCAATGAAATAAGGCAATCATGGCTGTAAACAAAACAAAGAATATTAGGATTCTCGAGGTACCAAGTGAAATTGGTGCGGGAACTCGAGGGGCGAGTCTAGGTGTAGAGGCAATAAAAATTGCAGCATTGGATTTTCGTTCTCAATTCTTTAAAAAATACAAGAGCATTGTTATCCCACATGATAACCAAGCGCTTTATGGCAATCCAGGCAGTCGTTATGCGAAGAACATCAGAAGCGTACTTAAAATGTACGAGCGCATTGGTGCAGCTGTTCGCGACACCTTGCGAGATGGACGCTTCCCGCTGATTCTTGCAGGAGATCATAGCAATGCAGGTGGAACAATAGCTGGTATTAAAATGGCTTACCCAGAGTCAAGACTTGGGGTGATTTGGATTGATGCACATGCCGATTTGCACTCGCCTTATACATCTCCTAGCGGAAATATGCACGGTATGCCATTGGCAACTGCATTGAATGAAGATAATATCACTGAAAAAGTTAATGACCTCGACTACGAGACCATTGAACTTTGGGAGATGGTGAAGACCATTGGAGATATTAATCCAAAAATAGAATATCGTGATTTGATCTATGTGACCTTGCGCGACTTTGAAGAACAGGAAGCTGCATTGATCAAACAAAATAAAGTGAAAGTAGTGTCGACGAATGAACTTCGTAAGACGGGAGTAACGAAGCTTTCACGCGAGTTGCTGAAATATCTTTCAGCGTGTGATAAGATCTATATCAGTTTCGATGTAGACTCGATGGATCCAAGCATTTCTCGCGGCACTGGCACTCCAGTAAAAGGCGGAATCAACGAAAGAGAAGCAGCAGATTTGATTTTGGAATTGCTCCAAAACGAACGCATCTGTTGCCTAGAATTCACCGAAGTAAATCCAACACTAGACAGCGAAAACGTCATGGCCGAAACTGTCTTCGAAATCTTGCAGAAAGTTGCAAGGCAGGTGGAGATGATATAAAGTTTGAAGTTTGAAGTTTGAAGTTTGAAGTTTGAAGTTTGAAGTTTGAAGTTTGAAGTTTGAAGTTTGAAAAAAATGCAAAAGCCCCGAAAAACAAAGTTTTTCGGGGCTTTTTATCTAATTAAAAAAAGAAATTTCAAAAAAAACTTCACACATCATACTTAACACTTCAAACTTCACTAACCCTTCAAACCTCATACTTAACACTTCAAACTTCACTAACCCTTCAAACCTCATACTTAACACTTCAAACTTCAAAAACCCTTCACACCTCATACTTCAAACTTTATTCCAGGTCGTTTACCCTTTGCGCTTTGTTTGATATTTCTCGGATGATTCCGTCTAGTTCGTTGGCGGAGTTTAGGACCTCTTCTCTTACTTTTTGGTGGGGGAATTCTGATTCTTCTGCTTCTTCAAGGGCGTTGATTAATCCCATCAATCTTGCTAGTGGAGCCCTTACCACATGAGATTGCATCCAGGTGATTTCTTTGAGGACTTTGTTTTGCTCTTCGATTGAATTCAGGTATTTAACGTTTTCGGTGATGTCGAGCAATTGATAGATAAAATAAGAAGGTTGCTCTTGATCATCGAGCACCATTGAAAGAATGAGTCTGCACGTAATTATCTCGCCTGATTTGCAAATGAACCTTCTATCCATTTCTGAATTTGCTAGTTCATGCCTTTTCATTCGCTTCGTTAGCACGAGTTCCTGCGCATATTCATCTTGAAATGAAAGGTCTTCCATTCCTTTTTGCAATAAATCATCTGTGCTGAATCCCAAAAGAAAACAAAACGCAGGATTCACTTTTAGAATTTCACCATTGAGTGAGACCACTGCCATACCTATCGGAGCGTGCTCAAATGCATTTACAAATCGACGTTGACTTTCTTGTTTTTCTAATTCACTGAGTTTAATTTCTGTGGTATTCTGATGAGAAATGACAACCCCCAATTGATCCTTTTGGAGAGGCACAACGTTCATTACAAACCATCTCTTCTCTGTTGGAGAGTGGCAAGGATACTCAATGTTGAAATGAGGAGTATTTCCATTTAATACATCCTTAATACCGTGAAGAATTTGATGTGCCAACGAATCACCGCCTTCTGCAGATCTTTCGCAAACTGATAAGTAGTTCATTCCAACACCGATTATCGTTTGAGAATCGCCACTTTCATTTTCCGCAAACGCCTTCCAATTTTGATTAACGGAAGTGATCACCCCTTCCTCATTCAACACACAGATGCTTGCGGAAAGGGAGTTCAAAACAGCTTCTGAGATAGAGCCGGCATTCTTCATTTGCACTTCAAAATCTCTTTTTTCAGAAACATTTTCAAAATAAACAAAGGCACCATGTCTTCCTTTGTAAACAACTGGAATTGCAGTAGTATGTATCCATACCTTTTTACCGTCCTTTCGAATAAATCGCGATAACAAGGGCTCTTTAAATGCTATTTTTCTATCGTTGAGAAAGTGTATTCTCTTTTTAATTTCTGCATGAGAATCCGGATGAACAAATTCAAGAATGCTTTTGCCAAGCAAATCATCCTGTGATTTGTAACCTAAGTATTCGCAAATCTTTGGATTAGCCAATGCGAACTTCCCCTCGATTTGAATGAAGCATCCAATGGGAAAGTTGTTAACTACATCCATAAATTGGTTCTCACTTTTTAAGAATGCATCTTTCAATTGATTCTTTTCAGCGACGTGAATAGAATTGACAGTATCCAAATCTTTCTTCAACTGGACAGATCTCTTGAACAGCATATTGCTGTAGAATAAAAGAAGAAAAATTAGGATGGTGAGAACAAATAATACACTAAGCCATTCAGACGTGTCTAATTCAAAATCTGAATTTATTCGGACAAAAATTGAGTCTGCAAACTTGATTTCAGCTTTGCAGAAAATATCAAATAATATCTTTGATATTGAGAATTGCAATTGGTAAGTTGTGTAGTTATTAAAGTAGCAATTTGAAAGGTAAGCAATTATTTATCAAAATCAAATGGAATAATTTGTTAAAAAAACAAAGGCCCCAATGGAGCCCTTGTTTCAAACCTATAAATTAT
>JBJOKO010000291.1:0-3911 GCA_046046035.1 Bacteroidota bacterium
GGTATTTCTTCTACTCGTTGCCTTCCAGTTGATGCTTCGAATGTCATCTCCAAGTGAGTAGTTTTTTATCTGTTCGAATTCATAACTATGTCCAAGTCGTCTTATTTTTTTTATTCCTTCAAAAGTTGAAATTCGAGCAAAAGCCATGAGCTCATATTTCTTCATTTGAATAACACTAGGCATGACAGGAACCATGGAGTGTTCGCCAAGCAAAATGCGACGTGAAGCGAGTTTGAGCCATACCGAAGTTATCGCGTTGATGTGACCAAAATGATATTCTCCGCGGATAACAGGGCGTAAAAAATATTCGATTTTCTTTTCTTCATTCGGCACCAACGATTGCACAATTTTGAAATCTCTTTTTTGAAATTGAAAAGGAATTTCATCATACAAATCAATGTCCACATTGATAGAACCCTCATTCCAGATGGTGATGCGAATAGGATTGTCATCTCCAAGAGAGAACATGCGTGTCTTTTCTCTTTGAGCGCGCAGTTTTACAATTCCAGAAAATAAAACTATAGTTTCAATTGCAGTAATGGTAAACAACGTGACAAGAGCAACTAATGCAATAATACTGAAGAAACTTGCAACAAATCCGAGCACGTAAAGCACTGCCACAATACCAATTCCGATGAAGAATCGAGTATTTAGCTGAAATGCTTTGAAGGCAGATATTTTTACTGTCGTCTTCAATTAGCGAGGAACTTCGATTGTTTTTACAATAGATTGGATTACATCTTCAATGGTTACGCCTTCCATTTCGCGTTCGTGACTTAGGATCATTCTATGATTGAGAACAGGAATTGCCGCTGCGCGAATATCATCTGGAGTAACGAAATCACGTCCGTTGATTGCAGCGAGAGCCTTGGCCGTTTTCATAAGTGCTAAAGATGCACGAGGAGAAGCGCCCATGAATAGATCTGGATTGTTGCGGGTATTGTCTATCACTGCCGCGATGTAGCGCAACAATTCAGGACGAATAAATACCTTTTCAATCAATTTAGTGAATTGCGCAATTTGAGAAGGAGAAATCACTTTTCTAACTTCTGTCGTATTGCGTGCTTCGAAGTCGCTGTGGAATTTTTCAAGAATTAAAAACTCTTGTTCCAATTTTGGATAACCTAGTTTCAATCTAAAAATGAAACGGTCGAGTTGTGCTTCTGGTAAGGCATACGTCCCTTCTTGTTCGATAGGGTTTTGTGTTGCAATTACAAAAAATGGATGTCCCATTGTATAGGTAGTTCCATCATAGGTAATTTGTTTTTCCTCCATTACCTCCATCAACGAAGCTTGCGTTTTTGCTGGAGCTCTATTGATTTCATCAATCAAAACGATGTTGGAGAATATAGGGCCTTTTCTAAAATAGAAAGACGATTCTTTCATGTTGAATACCGAAGTTCCTGTAACATCGGTCGGCATCAAATCTGGTGTGAATTGAATACGACTAAAATCGGCATTGATACTTTTCGCTAAGAGTTTTGCTGTAAGCGTTTTTGCAATACCAGGGAGACCCTCGAGGAGTACGTGACCACCTACAAGCATGCCGGCCATTAGCATTTCAATAGCGTCGTCTTGTCCGACAACAACTTTAGAAAGTTCTGTTTTGATGTCGTCTACCGCTTCGAAAATCGGTTTTACATCAATGCGATTTGACAAGTCGATTCCAACAGCCCACGTGTTTTCAACAGCAGGCTGAATAGGCATTTCGGTGTTTTCTTGATTCAATTCACTCATTTTGTTTTGTATTATCTGCACGTGTTATAAAACTCTTCAATCTGTCTATTGAATGCCAACATTTCTGGAGTTTCTACAAGTATATTTTTAGAAAAAACTTTATATCGTTTGAAAATTTCTTCGATCAACTCAATGGAAGTTCCAGTTTTGATGGAAATTGTTTTGAAAAACTCTTCTGTTTCACCATCAAAAGTAGGAGGCAATTTGATGTTGTATTTCTCACGAAGGTTTGACTTAAACATATCCATTTTTAGATCAACTAACTTTTTGTGATCTTCTTGTTCCATGAATAATTGCGAAATAACTTCTGCATATTCAATGGATGTATTTTGCATTGATTCAGTAACTGGGATAACGCGTTGTTTGCGTTTTACGCCGAACAACATATACAGAATACTTCCTACAAGAAGCGTATACCAAGCGCTTCGCAACGCTGGTTCGCTTAATATAAATTCCATAGGACCTTCAGATGGGGTGTCTGTCTCCATGTTTTGAGGATCCCGTTTGAAACTTTGGGTTCTGTTGTCTTCTCCCCAATATATTTTTCCTTTTCCAAGATGCTGAAAAATTTCACGCGCATACTCCATGTGATGACGTCGAATCATACTATAGTTTGTCAAAGCGAGTGGCGTCAAATGAAGATATAGTCTGCCTTGTCCGACAGGAATACTGATAAAGTTAGTATGATGAATAGAACCTTTATTTCGTGTTATGGTAAAGAAACCCACAGGCTGTATGTCATCATTTAAGAAAATATAATTTTCTTCAAAGAAGGTCCAATTGCCGGGCACTGTATCAAATTCATAGACATTGGAGAGCTTAGATCTTTCTTTCTTTTCATCTCTTGTTTGCAAGAAAATGGAGTCTTGATAAGTTTCGGAAATTGGAATTATTTCTTGATGAAAATCATATTCTATTTGATCGATTTCATACGCTTCCTCTTCATCGTATTCGTCTTCAAAAATTTCATCTGTTGGTTCGTTTGTTTCTTCATAGACTTCGATTTCCTCGTTTTCTACTCGACTCATCACCTTCGTAATTAAATCGTGATTAAGGAAATTCGCACTGATGAATACCACATTTCCCGCTTCAAGAAACTTCATTAGGGTGTCGTTATCTCGCTCATCTGCATGGAATTCTGAACCCACGTAGATATAGTTGTCGACACCGTTTGTTGGGTTGGATGGAAGTTCTTTAAAGGTGGAATCATTAATAAAATTGAACTCTTGATTCTGACGGATTTTTTCAAGTAATGTTTTGAGTACCGATGTCCCGTAAGGTTGCGTGTCGTTTGGTCGGTATGTGGCCGACCATTCCACGTTATTTCTTGTAGCCAAAATAAAGGCAGCAACAACCAGTACAGTGGTTATTGTAAGACCAATCAAGATTGATTTCGTGCGATTATTTTGGTTTTTGCTCAAGAGTTATTTTTTGTGAAAAAGAGTCTACTATTTGTTTTAAAGAAGTAAACTGAGGTTGTTCAATTTGTCTATCGCCGTACCACACAATTTCATAGGCAAGAGTGATGTCTCGGAATGTCTTGTAATCCCCATGAGTACGCATCTCTCTGAGAAAATCTTTGTTTGTTTTATCCTTTTTCCAAAGAATTAATCCTTGTGCATTCAATTGTTGGATAGTACTCAAATAAAGAATACGCACTGCTGCGCGATAGTCGTTTGCTTCTAATGCTAGTCGAAGTAATTTTTCTAAATCAGTCTCAATAAAATTCTCTTCAGTTAATTCTTGAATACTGATATTGTCGTTGAGCACTTTGGCGTTTGCATTGCCTGTATTTCCAAGCAATTTTACAAGTGTAAAAATGAGAAGAGCGAGAGTCAGAATGATCACAACAACCTTTGTAGTGGGCGATGTAAGCCAAGCTCCATCCCATCTAGAAGTTGTTTCAGGAATTTCGAAATCGTTTTTTTCTTTTTCTTTTTCTTCTTTTTTAGGTTGCTGAACATACTCAACACCATCGATTGCTTTTTGCCAATCTTCATCGGTCCAGACTTGTTCTGTTGCCGGAGCAGGTTCGCTTGACTGCGCATAGGAATCTAAGCACAGCGACATGAGTCCAGCTGCAAAACATAGAAGAAATACTATTTTAAACTTCTTTCTCAAGTCCGTATGCGCGTTTTACTTTACCGATTTGATGAATAGATTCAGATAGAGAT
>JBJOKO010000292.1:0-3900 GCA_046046035.1 Bacteroidota bacterium
TCAGCTTCGTTGTAGAAAAGAATGGCTCTGTAACAGGAGTTCAAACTGAAAGAGGTGTTACTGGAGGTCCAAACCTTTCAAAAGAAGCTGAGAAAGCTGTAAAGAAACTCAGCAACTTTACACCTGCTAAAATGAATGGTAAGTCTGTACGCTACCGCTACAGAATTCCAATCAAATTCACACTGAAATAATCATTTCAAATACTTTAAAATCCCGGCTTAGGTCGGGATTTTTTTTGCCTTATACTCTCGTGTAGACAAGTATATTATTCGTGTTTTGTAAACAGCGAAAGTCGCTCTGCACAATACTTTCAGAAAGATTCTGCACGTTCATCTGTCATAAACCTTTTAATAAAACGGCTATGGCAGAAATCATCGCACCCAATGAAGGAAGGGGAAGACGCAAACGCCTTTCTCAACCTCGCCAAGACATGACTCCAATGGTAGACTTGGCATTTCTTCTTCTCACATTTTTCATTCTTGCAACATCTCTTATCAAGCCCAAAACGATGGAGTTGGTATATCCCAAGGAGAACACAGAAACACCCATGGATGTGAATGAAAAAACCGTCGCTACAATTCTATTAGCTCCATCTGGATTTCTCGATTCTTACTACTATGGAATGTTCGAAAAGCCAATCAAACATCCTGAATCCATTGAGAATATTCAACAAATAAGAAATGATTTAATCAGCTTCAAAAAGGAAGTAGCTGCTATAAATCAAAAGGCCTTTGTAGCAATTAAGACAGATAACAAAACTCCCTATAGAAAAGTGATTGAAACGATTGATGAATTGAAAATCTGTGGGATCAATTCATATATCGTCCAAGATATGACACCGAATGAACGGTCGGTATTGTCAGCTGTAGTAAAATAAACCTTTTTAAAACAAATCATTATGATGTTAACAATTGTAGTTTGCACCGCACTCGCAATCATTTTTGTTTCCTCTGATTTGTCGTGGAGCAATCTTGTCTCTATGACACGTAACGACCTCGTATTCGAGGGACGCTTTCAAGATTATGGCGCTTATCAAATGCGAAAAGAAAATCCTCGCAACTTAGTACTCGCACTATTCTTAACTGTTGGACTTGCCTTTGGCGCTGGTTATGCCGCGATAGCAATGACGGGCACTGAAAAAGTGGTTATCATGCCCCCATCTACAACCTCTCCACCTTTGATTGTGATTCCAGTGGACGTGACTCCCCCTAAGGAGCAGGAAAAAATCATTCACGCTAAGAAAACAGAATCATCATCCAAAGCAATTGAGCAAAAAGGATTGGCAACGGTAGACATCACCACTAAACCAGTTGAAGCATCAGTCGCACCAACAAAGGGAGGTACGCCAGAAGGGGAAGAAACTGGAGATATTATAACTCCAGAAGAACCTAAATCGGCTGGTGATGGAAAAGGAACTGCCATTGTTCAACCCGAAAAAAAAATTCATGACTTCTCGCAAACAGCTCCTCAATTTCCTGGTGGTGAAGTAGCGCTTTATGAGTTTCTTTACTCTAACATCAATTACTCTCAATCTGCGATTGAAAAAAACTACCAAGGCGTTGTATACGCTTCGTTTGTAATCGATGAAGAGGGTGATGTGTCTCAAATAAAAATCGTCCGAGGAATAGAAGGAGCTCAAGACCTCGATCGCTCTGTTATTCAAGCCATTCGTAAGATGCCAAAATGGATCCCTGGAAAAAATGGTGACAAAAATGTGGCAGTTAGACAATCTATTCCAGTGAAATTTATCCTGAAATAGTTTAATGTACAGTTAACAATAAATACCGACCTTTGTAGCAATGCAACGCTTCTCAATTTACCTATCCTTTTTCACGATTAGCATTATAGTGCTTCTCGCAATAGTGACGCTGTTCACAGACCTCCTTGAAGACAATGTTCCGGGGAATATGAAATATGTATTGGGAAGCGTGCTTTTGCTTTATGCTACTATGCGTGTTTTCCGCGCTCGTAGAATGTGGTTAAAAATGAAATACGAAGAAAAAAATGAAACCCTCTAGAATAATTTTTCTTCTTTCTTTAATGTTCATGTTCTCCTGTCAGAACTATGACTTAAACAAAGACTCTGTTACCTCTGGTAAACTTAAAATTGGAATCGACGAGTCCTATTCGTTGATGATGGATTCACAGCTTTTTATTTTCAAAGAATTATATAAGCACGCAGAGATTCAAGCGACCTATTCTGCCGAAGGCGATATCATCAAAGCTTTAATGGACGACTCTATTCAATCTGCCGTAATCTGCAGACCGCTGAATGAAAAAGAAATGGAATATTTCAAAAGCATTCAACGTCTTCCAGAATCAACGAAAATCGCAGTTGATGCAGTAGCACTCATTGTAAATCCAGCTAACATGGACAGCACGTTTACAATGGAACAATTGACTCGATTGTTCAATGGACAAGACACCTCGTGGTCGCAAATCAATCCAGCTTCTTCACTAGGCAAAATCAATATCGTTTTTGATAATCAAAAAAGCTGCAACGAGCGCACCATTCGCGAGAAATTCGTTCCTTCAGGAAAACTGCCCGCCAACTGTTTTGCAGTACATTCTAATCAAGAGGTGATTGATTATGTCAACGCAAACAAAAATGCCATAGGAGTTATAAGTGTTAGTTGGATTAGCGATAAAGACGATCCAACATCCATGGCGTTTTTGGAAAAAATCAAAGTAGTGGGCATCATTGATCCATCAAATACTGAGAAACCTGATTTGGCGCGTAAGCCTTTCCAAGCCTACATTTACGACGAAACTTATCCGCTAAGAAGAGACGTTTATATTATCAGAACAGGTCTTCGCGGAACGCTTGGCACAGGCTTTGCCTCGCACGTTGCAGGAGAGAAAGGACAGCTCATCATCCACAAAATGGGAATGGTCGCTGCTAACGCTCCAACTAGAGTTGTAAAAATCGTTGAATAAATAGTTATAGTTAGAAAACAAATATGAAAAAGCTCTTATTAATTGCCATCGCGTTTATCTCTCTATTGAGCGCCAATGCTCAAACTCGCGAGGCTGCCGTTGTAAAAACAATGAACGAACGTTATGAATTGGCTTCTGCTGAATTCAAAACGCTTATCGCTGCAACTCCAACCAATGGAGACTTGTACTTCTTTGCTGGAGATAACTATTTCTACTGGGGAGAACTTGATTCTGCTGAAGCTATGTTCCGTAAAGGACAAGAAATGGCTCCTCTTAACCCTCTAAACTATGTAGGTTTAGGTCGTATTGGATGGTTCCAAAAAAACAACACTCTTTCTTCTGGTCAATATGCCAAAGCACAAGAGATTATCGGTACTAAAAGCAACAAAATCGATAAAAACACCCAAGCGACAGCTTTCTTGAAAATGGCTGAAACTTATGTGATTTATGACAATAAAAACATTGATGAAGCTTTCATTTTAATCAATAAGGCCATTGCTCTTAATGATAAAAATCCAGAAGCATTCGTTCAATTGGGTGATTGTCTTGCTGAAAAGGATCCAAATAATCCAAGCGCTGCGATTGCTGAATACACTAACGCATTGAACGTTGATCCAAAATACACTAGAGCAATGCTTCGCAAAGGAATGCTTTACACTCGTGTACAACAATCTTCTGCATGGGAAGAGGCTTTGAAATATTTCAATCAAGCAATCGAAATCGACCCAAGCTTCGCCCCTGCATATCGCGAAAAAGCTGAGATCTTGCGCAAATCAGGATTGTATCCTGAAGCTGTTGAAGCTTATGCGAAATACTACGAGCTAAACAAATCTTGCCGTGTTCATCAACGCTATGCTGCCTTCGTTTTCCTTGCAAAAGATTACACTAAAGCAGTTACTGAATTAGAAAGTGCACTTCCATGTAATCCTGATTACGTGTATATGTATCGTTTCCTAGGTAAGT
>JBJOKO010000293.1:0-3894 GCA_046046035.1 Bacteroidota bacterium
CCGTGCTCCGCAGCCAGATAAACCGATTACCTGTTCGGTTTTTGATGTAATGAAATAAAGTCGCATCCAAAAGTTGCGATACCAAGAAGGCACAAATGCTTCCCACAATAATCCACGGCGCCTGTCCAAACACATTGTTGAATTCCTGATTCGTTGCTAATCCTGAACCCGGTATTTCTTTCGCAGGAATTTGAAGTGCCAAAAGCAATATGATAAAGCAATAACCGATCAAACCTGCAGTAATCCAAGACAATCTGCGCACCGCCTTCTGACCATAAAATTCATTCATCAAATCGGTAAGCAAGAAAACAATCGGCCACGGCAGTATACCTATGATCGTTACAAATGGACCAACCTCACTTCCAAAGAAGTTGAAGGAAAGAGGAATCTCAATGAGCTTGTTGGATATCAATTCCGCTGTCACGGCATTGGTAATAAACAATCCCGCTAGAACGATAAACAACCATTCTCTCTTGCTCGCTATGCTTGAATCTTGATTCATCAATTATCTTTTAGAAATATGAAAAGTCTTTGTTTCCTCAGTAGAACCAAATACTACCAAATATGTTCCCGCAGAAAGATCTTGAATGGAATGTTGTATTTCTTTTTCTTGAGAATTTAACCGAACGATCATTCGGCCGGTAGAATCATATATAACAAACTCACCTTCTTTTTTCTGAGAATTCATGTGAATCACATTCGATGCGTCGATGAACACAGTAACTCCGGAACCTGCAACAGATGTGGTTTCAACAGATGTGGTATTAGACAAATATCCCAAAGCATATTGTCCTTTCAACATGCCATTGAAATGAACTCGGCCTGCAAAGTTGGTCGCATTTCCTTGCGTCTGAATTTCAAAGTCCGGCCACAAACTCCACGTACTCGCCCCATCTGGACGGTAGTAAAGTTGAATTTCATTTTCTGTTAAACCCTCTGCAGCCATCTGAGTAAAGAAAATGGGATCATAGTATGTAACACTTGTGTTATTGCCATAGTACTTTATTTCCCCTTCGATATCTGCACCCTCAAATAGACCGTCTACATTCCACCATCTATCTGCTGATAGTACTATGTTGGTTCCCGCGATAGAAGCGGGATTGTTAGCGGCAGCAAAGTGATTTTCAACCCAAAGTGTAATGGAATCATTTCCCCCAAGATTATTCACAGAAACTAAAAATTCTGCATAAGCAAATGTCTCATTTCCTGTTTCGGTAATGATCATTTCTTGATTCAAAACTGCTTGTGAAATCTTATTGTCTTTATTTAGAATGACAGATTTCACCTCAAAAGCGAATGGCAATTGCAACGCAAAATTCTGAATCACCTCATCGATAATAATGGTAGTATCAAATCTATTGTTGTTCCAATCAGTACAGGTTACAACCATCGGAAGTCCTTGATAATACTGCGGAGCGTAATGTTTGAAGTGTTCTGTTTGCAATTCAATTTGATTACTCGAAGGTTGACTCCAACTCACAATTCGATACTCTGGAAATCCTTCTGCGAATATCCAATTGTCGAAGTAAGCAGTCAAATCACGATCAGTATATTGCTGAAAATAATCTCTCATTTCTTCTGAATTGATAGAAGAGAAAACATTTGCCTCTAAGAAATTTCGACAGGCTTCAAAGAAGTTTTGATCACCCATATAACCGCGTAATGTGTGCACCATGTCAGCGCCCTTATTGTAAACATGTGATCCATAAGTGATTTCATGAGGAATGCCACTTACAGGATAACGACCACCATCATCAATATGAGCGCTCAATAAGACATCCTTGTGATTCGTTCTTACATAATCGATGTACGCTTGATCACCATAGATAACTTCCGTGAAAAGCGCTTCGCTAAAGCTAGCCCAACCTTCATTGAGCCACATATCTTCTTCGGTTTCACAAGTTACTAAATCACCCCACCAATGATGCGATAATTCATGAGCATAAAGGGTTTCATACCCCAAAGTACCATCAATTGCAAATAGTGGATAGGCTATGTTAGTAGCATGTTCCATCGCACCACCATTGAAAGGCACGGCCACAAATCCAACTCTTGGCCATTGATATTCGCCGTAATGGGTCTCTGAAGCATCCAGCCATGGAATAAGATTCAACATACTTAGTTTCATATCCGTGGTGTCTGCAGCCCGTGCAGTCAGCCAGACCGGAATGGATACTCCATTCTGTTTGGTGTATTCCCAATCGACATGGGTGTAATCGCTAACTGCTACAGATGCCAAATACGATGGGATCTCTTGTTCCAAATGCCAATGTGACAATAAAGAATCCTGACCGACAACTTCCTGATTCAATAAAAGTCCACCACAAAAGGAGGTCCTGCCATTATTGGTTAGCACATGCATATCGAAGGAGCTACGTTCCACAAAATTATCAAAGCAAGGAAACCAAGATCTGCCATAAGTATGAGGATCAGCTGCGAAACCAACTCCTAAATTGTATGCATAACTTGGGGTAAAATAAAATCCTCCGAAAGACGGATCTGTTACAGGATCTCCATGGTAGTGCACTTCAATTGTGAAATCAGCCCCAGGTACAGTGGCTTCAGGAAGTGCGATATATAAATCATTTCCTGTGTGTTCAAATAATACCTCAATATTGTTCATGAAGACACTGTCAACGGTTAAAGCCTCTAAATCCAAATGAACGGAGTCTGTTGTTATTAGAGTGGTGAAATAAAGGGAGCACACGCCTTTTAATTGAGATTGAGATATCAATGTGAGGTCTAAAGAGATGTCTGTATTTAAAATATTCAAGGTGTCGCTCCTTGTATTCTCAGGGTCCTCCCAGAACAGAATTCTATTGGAATGTGAGTGATTGCATTTTTTATGACATTGTTGTCCAGTTATTTGCGATTGAGCAATGACCAGGAAAACAATAAGAAAAATCGTTTTGAATAAGGTATTCATAAGGCGAAGACATTGGTGGAAGCAAGTTTAATCCTTTTTTTTCTTTCGAAGTAGGGAATTAGGAGTCCTAGTTGTAATTTTAGAGTTGGATTCCTAATATCCATATTGACTAAACCGCAGACCGTATGAAACCAAGTAACGAACTATTCGATTTGATTAAATCACTTTCGAAAAGTGAAAAGCGCTTTTTCAAACTTCAAAGCTCTCTTCAAAGCGGGGACAAGAATTATGTGCGATTATTCGATTGCATCGATCGAATGGAAGAATACGATGAAGAGCAAATCAAAAAGCTTTTCAAGGGAGAAAAATTCATCAAGCATTTACCATCTGAAAAGAATCACTTGTATAAGTTGATTCTGAAATCTTTGCGCAGCTATTACAGCGACACCAGTGTGTCGAGTATGTTGAAGCAAGAGATCAAAAACATAGAAATTCTCTACAACAAAGCACTCTTTGATGAATGCAACAAGTTCCTCGTTAGAGCGAAAAAACTAGCGATCAAATACGAGAAGTTCTATTACCATTTTGAATTAATCAATTGGGAAAAGACATTGTTGGAAGAGGCTTTCGAGAATGGTCAATTCACAATTGATATCGATGCGCTAATCAAAGAAGAACAAGAAGTAATCGATAAACTTCGAAATCTGGCAGAGTATCACGTGCTTTATTCTAAAATCAATTATGTGTTTAGAAGCGGCGGTTACGTGAGGACAGAGGAGAACAGAGCAATAGTTGATGAGATTGTAAATCATCCTTTGATTAAAGGAAAGAACACCGCCCTTTCAAAACGCGCTGCTACGATTTGCTATTACACCCAAGGCTTCTGCAATATGGCCAACGGTGATTACGATACAGCGTTTGAGAAATTTACTAAGGTGAAATCGATTCTCGATGATGCACCTCACTTGAGAGCCGATTTATCGAAACGATATGTGCGCACAAAAGCGAATATGATTAATTGCTTAATC
>JBJOKO010000294.1:0-3885 GCA_046046035.1 Bacteroidota bacterium
TACCTTTCCATCCAATGCAATAAATCCTTGAACATTTTTCGAGCATTAATTCCAATCGGGACAATTGTGAACTTGGAACTAGGAACTCATCCTTGTCTCTATAGGGAATAAGCATATGAGGAAAATACTCCCGTCGTGTCACAAGATTCAAACTATTTAGATCAAACGGAATATTTTTATAACTTACTTTTTGTAACAGTTTATTTTTATCATAGTGATGATCTAAATTTTCAGACACCTTATTTTTTGAATCATTCATTATACTAATTTTAGGCTCCAATAATTGAGTAAATTCAAACAAATTCTGTAAATCGCTGAATCTTCCATTAACGTTTTGACTTGACCACTCCCAATCGCTTGAACTTTTACTTGTGCCATCATACCTGCACCAGTTGCAGGAGCCGTGAAGTTTGAATACTTGGATCAATCGATTTGGGTCATCATACATTTCAATTGAGTCGAATTTGTAACCCAACTCTTTTTCTACTTGTTGTTCAAACAAAGTATCATAGTTGAAATTAACAACTAGAAATTTTACTCTGTTTCTTTTTAGTGCCCCGTAGTCGCGCATTTGATGAACTAGAGCTGCATAATAGTTTGGACTTGTACGACTAGATAAAATCGAGAGTTGAAAAAATAATTCTTGTAAATAGAATTGACAGCTGACTAATTCCCTCATTAGTTTTGGGTTATACGATCTAGCCAAGAGATTCCATTTTCGCTGAAAGAATGCCTCTAAATCCTCGATATCTACGATACTATTGTAAAGCGATTGAGCGCCTTCATATCTCGATAAAATACTATTGAATTCTGATGAAAAAACATCCTTTGTAAGAGGCAAGTAGAACGAGCCTTCCTTACTTATATCATTATAATCATAACTAGCTCCGGCTCCTAAAACAACTAGTATAGTCTCGTTGTAATCGGATGTAGTAACAGCGCTATTGTAGTTCTCCATTACCTCTGCAGGGCCAGACACTTCATTAATCATGGCCAGATCAACTGCCTCAAAGTATTGAGGAAGTTCAGTCTTCCAATTCAATCCTATATTGTTTTTGTGGCCAGAGCTAGTTGGAATAAAGAACCATTCTTTTATTTCAGGGTTTCTAACTAAGGTACCGTGGTCTATTCTGTTGTAGTAAAACGAAATCCAAAATGGTCCTTGTCCGGATAGTTTCAATGCTTCTTGTTCTGTCATATTTGAATCTGCTCTTTTATTGGAACGGTGCAATTCGCATATTGTGTTGGAGCTATAACCCAACATCAAGAAATGGAATGTGCGTTAATACAAACTAGTGGTTATAACAATACTGCGTGTTTGAATTAATACTTAAATGCGAAATTGTAGAAATGTTCTGATGTTTACTTATTCGACTATACCAAATTTAATCATTTTTATATCATTCTGATTTAATCGAATTATTTGATTTGAGTTTATTTCTTTGAAATAAGTGTGGTTATTGCTGGTTCCAATTATTCGGAGGGTATCAATGGTATAAGTTGTTTTATAGTCAGTTGCGTATTGAATTTCTACTATTCGCGATTTAGAGTAGTTGATTTTATTAAATTCTGAGACTAGTGATGTAAAAAGCAGTATTGGGAAAAGAATTAAAAAGAGAAGCAGAGCGTAACGCATACTTGAAACTTGAACATAGTCTCTGATTTTTTGATGAGACTTTAGTAAGAACCATCTGAGAAATGCGGCCGCGATTAAAGCAATTGACATGTATAGATTATCGGTTCCTCCGTAGAATATGTACATAAATAAGAATACAATTATTGGAGACCAAGATTTAAAGTTGAGAGGTCCCGTGTATACACCAACAATATCATAGAAAACATAAATCAATGTTACCAATGTCGTGAACCACAGGCTTGATCCGGTAGACAGCACTACTTCTGTAATGTTTGAAAAGGAGATGTCGCTAATATTGTAACAATGCAGCAATAAGATGTTATATCCGAATGAACAAACAACAATGAACGGTATAAGTATTCCTCCGAACAATTTTAAAAATTCAAATTCCTCTTTTTTAATATTCATTTTGGATTGTTTCTGTTTCGAAGTTCTTTTTGAAATAATGCAATTGGTCTTGATGTCGGTTCTATTTCTTCCCCATTTTCCCTACATTCAAATGTACTCAATATAATTGTAAAGAAAAAGGAGAATTGTAGAAAGCGTTGATGATAGCTCACTCATTGATTCATTACTTATTAATTTCAATTACTCAGATTTTTAATCATTGCATACAACATCCGCGATATCTGGTCGGCTGCATTTAGCTGTTCAAGATATATTTCTTCTTCAATTTTTTTTTCGCAATAGAGAATTTCCAATATTGCCACACACTCGAATACGGATCCTCGGGAAATCGTGAAGAAGTTTCTGCGGTCTGCTTTACTACTTTTCGCAGAACCTTCTGCCATATTTAAGACGACACTGTACGAAGCACGACCTAATTGATCACGAACGTATTTTTCTATTTCTGTTTTTTGAATGAGTGCCTTGCATTGAATATGAAAGTCACGTGACTGGCGGTAAACTTCAAGTTTTTGAAAATCAAACATGGATAGCTTTTTTAGATAGTTTTTCTTCTTCAACGCCACTTCCAGAATGAATAGGAGTAGGAGAATGAAAAGGACTAAAAAAGAAAATGAGAATGAATTGGATTCGGGATTCATTCCCATTCTCCTATTCATTCTCATTCTGTAGTGGCGGAGAGAGAGGGATTCGAACCCCCGGACCTGTTACAGTCAACAGTTTTCAAGACTGCCGCAATCGACCACTCTGCCATCTCTCCGCGGCAAAAGTAGACATTTTTTCCATTTAACAAACTTTTCGCGAAAAATATTCACCCCGGAAAAACAATTAGTTCATTTTCAAATCCTTGGATTCTTACAATTCCCCTAACACTTCAATCATTTCCCCCGTATAACCCTGTTTAACCCCACCATAACATACATTTACCCAAACCAAAAAGGAATTTTACCCAAATGATTATGAAGCTGAATCTCTCCATCAACCATCATCCATCAACCATCATCCATAAACTCTCCATCTTTACTCTCCTTCTCGCATTCTCCGCAAGTGTCTCAGCCCAACTCATATTAAACGAAGGCTCAAACCGCAACTTCAACGCTATTGTCGATGAATACGGTGATGCGGAAGACTGGATCGAACTCTACAACAGCGGCTCGGAAGCTATCGACCTCTTCGGCTACTCACTTACCGACAACGAGGAAGAACCTACACAATACACATTCCCTCATTTCACGCTCAACCCCGGAGAATTTCTCCTCGTGTTCTGCAGCGGGAAAAACACTTTCTATACTCAAGGCTTTACCAACGTAGCTTATATCCCTGATTATATCCCTACAGTAGGGTGGAACGAACATGCATTCGACCAAGAATTCGTATGGGATGGTTTCTCTGATATCGTTGTCAATTCCTGCTCCTATAACGCAGCTGGTTATACCGTCAACTCTATCTTTAATCAAACGGAAACTCCCTACGTTTCTACCACATTAACCTATGCTGATGGTAACGACTCGCCTTGCTATGCTACCTTGGGTGAGCAACATTATGTGCGACCAAATATTCAACTTAATGGATTCCCAATCGGTGAAGGAACCATCACAAACGGAAATACTGGCTACCCTGCACCATACGGCAACTGGTACTTCGCCGCGCGCAACCAAATGCTCTACACAGCGGAAGAACTTACTGCAGCAGGACTAACTGCAGGACCTATAACAAGCCTGGCTTGGGATGTCGTGGCTACCGAAGGCGATTTCTATTCGTACATCAATATCTCAATGAAGCAAATCAATTTGGAAACACTCACTGCAGAATTCCTCAATGATGCTGGATCTTATTTCCATACC
>JBJOKO010000295.1:0-3870 GCA_046046035.1 Bacteroidota bacterium
CGGTACTTAAACATATTTGAAAGTCTGTTGAGTGCCTTGGTTGTTCGAGCGTACAATACTATTCCGCTAACCGGACGATCGAGTCGATGCACAGTGCCGATGAAAGCTAAACCTGGTTTATTGTATTTCCACTTCACATATCCTTTAACAACATCACAAAGAGTGGTGTCACCGGAAATATCGCTCTGAATAATATCAGAGTTTCTTTTGTTGACTGCAATAATGTGGTTGTCTTCATAGAGTACTCGAAGATTGTCGACTGTACTCATCACAATAGGTTCCTTAGGAACCGTAATCCATTCACGCTTGGTGTAATGGGGTTCTTTGTTTTCCATCACTTGTCTTGTTTATGCGATCAGTGATTGATCGCTTCGGTTAAAAAAAAATTAATACTGCTCAGACTTGTTAGGGAAGTCTTTGCTCTTGACATCAGCCACGTATTGTTCAACAGCGCTTATCATTTGCTCGCCTGCATTAAGATATCTGCGCAAAAAACGAGGAGAAAATTCTTGTGTAATTCCGAGCATATCGTGCACTACCAATACTTGTCCATCCACGTCTCCACCTGCACCGATTCCTATTACTGGCACGTTTACGCTTTTTGCAACTTGCGCCGCCAAAGCAGCTGGTATTTTCTCAAGTACAATAGCAAAACAGCCTGACTCGTCTAAAAGTTTTGCATCACTTAAAAGTCGATCCGCCTCCTCCTGTTCTTTCGCTCTGACTTGATATGTTCCAAATTTGTAAATGCTTTGTGGGGTCAGTCCCAAGTGTCCCATTACTGGGATACCTGCAGTAAGAATGCGTTGGATGGAATCTTTGATTTCCTCTCCACCTTCCATTTTGACAGCATGACCTCCTGTTTCCTTCATAATGCGGATAGCTGAATTCAAGGCTTCTTTTGAATTTCCTTGATAGCTACCGAAGGGCATGTCAACCACCACAAGACTTCTCTTGGCTGCGCGCACCACGCTTTGAGCGTGATAAATCATTTGATCAAGAGTAATAGGCAAGGTCGTTTCGTGACCAGCCATTACGTTTGATGCTGAATCGCCAACAAGGATAACATCGATGCCCGCTTGGTCTACGATTTTAGCCATGCTAAAATCATAAGCAGTGAGCATTGAAATCTTTTCTCCACGCTGCTTCATCTCGAGAAGCGAGTTCGTGGTAATGCGCTTTAATTCTTTGTGGACTGACATGGTGCAAATATAGTCAGATGAAATTAAGTGTTATTTGATAACATTCAGAGGGAAATTATTCCCATTCGGCAACTGACACACAATGTTTACTCAATATTTGCATATATTGGCTATCGAAACCTCTAATCTTTTGCTTGTGATGAAAAAACTGTTATTTTCTTTAGTTTTTGCAATCATCGCGGTATCAATTCTTTCGAGCTGCAGAAAAAACGAAGAAGTCACTTATTCGGATAACACTATTCCTGATTATGATCAGATTCCTAGTATAATCATAGACAACTATGTCAATAGAGTTTTTATTGATTTGATAGGTCGTGAACCTACTGATGTGGAGATGGCGAATGAGTCTTCCGCTTTGAAGTCAGCAAATATGAGTGCGGTTTCTCGCACAAGCTTGGTTCAAAAGCTAATGTTTAATGAAGATCCTGTTGTCGGAGATGGAAGTTACAAAGAGGCTTATTTCCGAAAATTTTATGAAGATCAAAAAGGACGCTTTCTAGAAGGGTCTTCTGAAGCACTGTTACTAGAACAATGGGGAATTTGGCGGAGCATAGCAATTCAAGATTCTTTGAATGGTAATGTGCTTGGATATGAATTAATGATGGTGGAAGCCAATAAAGTTTGGGTTGTTATGACTTCTCGCGAGGAATTGATGAACGATAGCATCAAGATTCAAAATATGTGTTATCGAATGATGTTCAATTCGCTTTATGACAATATCAATATGAACTCCTTCAATTTTATCAATGCGACATTTGATGATTGTTTCGCCAGGTTTCCAACTGATGCAGAATACGAAGGCATATATCCGGCTATTGAATACAATGGTGCAGGTTCAGTATTCGGTGCCTTTTTCGATAATAAAACGGATTACATACGAGAATTAACCCATTCAACAGAGTTTGATGAAGGGCTAATTCGATGGATTTATAAATCACTCTTATCAAGAGATGCCACCACTTTTGAGGTGTACACGCAACTTCCGATTTACGGAACAGAATCAAACTTTTCATTAGTTCAACAAGCAATACTAATAAGCGATGAGTATGCAGGAATCGAATAATAATATCGCGCCAGTTCAAGAAGCTGGTCTCGGCAAATTGGCTGTATTGGCCACTGCTGCGGCGGTTGCACTTCAATCGTGCAAGAAGGATACAGACGTGATGTATGAGCTTAATGAAGTAGCTCTTTATAGTGATGCTTCAGAAAAAACAAGAAGCAAAACAAACGAACAGTTTGTTTCCATTCTATTTACGAATCTCTTTCAATCCGGGATTTCAAGTGACATCGTTTTTGAATTGAATGAGTGTTTTCTCAGCATCGGTGATCAAGAGGTAGCAAGAGAAGTTTTGATTTCAAATTTTTTCAATCAATCGAATGTTCAATTGCCAACTGTTGATGAGATGATGGCAGATATGGATTTGTTTATTGAAAATACATACAAGCGATTCTTCGTGCGAATGCCTTCGGAAGGGGAGAAGACTTGGGTGAAGAACTTCATCAATAACAATCCTTACATGACACCCGAATTGGTTTATTTCAGTTTCGCTTTGAGCAACGAATATCTATACTACTAATCACACGGCCATGATCAGAAGAGACTTTATAAAAAAATCTGCGTTGACCACGGCTGGTGCTTTGGCTTCGCCATATATTCTGCCAAGTGGTCGCTTGTTTGCACCATCTGGAAACAGAAGTGCGGATCACGTGGTAATGGTAATGTTCGCTGGAGGTGTTCGTCACCAAGAGTCCGTTGGAATGCGTTACCTCGACGATAGTCAAGTTGGCGAACCTTATGCTGGTAATATCATGAATAACATGCTTACCGGAGATGCGCCAACGATGAAGATTGTTTATGGAACAGGGGAGGGAGGATTGAATCCGATTCCAACAATTTTGGGGTCATCACTTCAATCGCAAGGCACTTTGTTTTCGGAAGTGCAGGCTCTTTCATCAGGTCACTTTGGTGGATACAATTCACTAATACAGGGAGCTGATTTTGCTGGACAAGGATTGAAACAACGTCCGGTTAATCCGACGATTTTTGAATATTTACGCAGACACGGTGGTTACAAAGCCACTGATACTTGGTTTATCGCAAATGGCATTGGAGGCTCGCTTCCATTGCTGAATTACAGTGCTCACGAGGATTATGGAATTCAGTATGGAGGAAATTTCTTTGCTCCACTTGTGACTTTTGATGATCAAGGTTTCGAGCACTTAGGAAATGCAAAAATTTATCATCCGGAGAATGAACTTTCTCCAATGTATCAATTGAAGGCTTTCTTGGACAGCAATTTCACCAATAACGATGGAATGCTCAATTCTCTGGGAAACACAGAAGAAGAAAAGCAAAGCATCAAAGCATTTATGAAATTGATGTATGAGAAAATTCAAAATGGAACATTGACTTTACCTCCAGTAACTGATAATGGCGATACAGCAACTGTAGGTTTCACATGTGAGTTGTTGAGCTATTTCAAACCAGCATTTACTGTTGTGAATCTTAGCGGTGTAGATACTTGTCATAGCAATTTCAGTGGTTATGTAAAAGCACTTCATAGAGCCGATCATGCTGTTGGATTCCTTTGGGATTACATCCAGCAAATACCTGACATGGCTGGAAATACTACAATCATTTGCGTGCCTGAATGTGGTCGTAATGATG
>JBJOKO010000296.1:0-3869 GCA_046046035.1 Bacteroidota bacterium
AAGCAGGTGGTCACAAGGTTATGAACTACAACGAATAATTTCAGCACTTTCCATAGTTGGCCCAAACAGGAACATTTATTTACGCAACATTGAGACCCTGGATTCGTCTAGGGTTTCGGCATTTCTTTAAGCGAATTGAAATTATTGACACTAAGTTTTTTCCAAAAGATAAAGCTGTTATCCTAATTTCAAATCACCAGAATGCTCTTTTAGACCCGCTTCTTGGTTGCGTGCATACAAAACGTCAACTCCATTGGTTGACTCGAGCAGATGTCTTTAAAATACCTGCTGTTGCGAAAATATTGGCAACATTCAATATGCTCCCCGTTTACCGCGAACGCGATAAAGTGGAAGGCATCATTGATAAGAATGATCAAATTTTTAAAGAATGCTATGCCCGCATCGGCAGCGGCGCAGTGATTTGTCTTTTCCCTGAAGGTACACACCGCGGACGCAAGCAGTTATTTCAATTTAAAAAAGGAATGGCGCGCGTGGCCTTTGGTGCAATTGAAACTGGTGTATCCCCAAAAGATATATTAGTCCTTCCAATGGGTTTGGATTACTCTGATTTTTTTGATCACCACCCCGAAGCTGTCGTAAAATTTGGAGAATCCTTTTCTTTAGAAAAATATTACGAGACCTACAAGCAGGACGCAAACAAGGGAATGCTTGAACTCCTTGCAGAATGCAAAACACGTCTAAGTAAACTTATCATCGACGTAGAAATTGAAGAAGGATATGATGAAATAGTTTACTTACGCGACCTCTGTTTTGAAGTGCCACAATCGAAATTGCTCAAAGATCAATACGAAGCGTATCGCATTTTTTCTAGTAAAATTCAAGGCAGTTCTTTTCTGCACGACGTGATTGATAAGACGAAAAAATACAAAGCCATTTGCGATCGCTACCACATCAAAGAAGAGGTTGCGTCAGGTCGTTATAACACTGCTCTATTGATGTTGGGTTTGATTCTTCTTCTGCCGTTTTATCTAGTTGGAAGAACAATCTATGCGCCTCTTGAAAGATTCATTGAGAACTTTGTAAAAACAAAAGTGAAAGATCCGCTCTTCAAGAATTCAATTCGCCTAGCATTTTGGACTTTCCTTCTTCCAATTTATTGGGTAATAATTTCAGCAGTTGCATCTTTGTTTTTTGAAGAAAAATTGTGGGCATTTCTTATTATCGCAATCACTGGACCTGTTGTAGGTTGGGTAGCGAAGAAGTGGTTGTTCATTTATAGAAAATGGCAATCGGTGCAATCATTCTTGCGATTTAAAAATTCCAATCTGAGGAAATTTGATGAGTTCCAACATTTGAGAAATGAACTCATTGCTATTATCAAACAAAAAATTAGTTAGACCATGTATAAGCGTATAAATGGACTTCAGCACATCGGTGTTGCAGTGAGTGAGATGGATAAATCACTTAAGTTTTACAGAAAATTTTTCGGATTGAATATTCCGTTTTTCGATTCTGTACAACCCGCTCCGCTTATGGATGTATACACGCGTAACAGCACTATCACAAAGCGCGCAAGCATGGTGGTAAATCTTCAAGGCGGTTGTGCAATTGAAGTTATTTGTCCTACTTCATTCAAACCTGTACGCGCAAAGTTTGATGTGTTAGTTGGTGATTTGGGAATTTGTATCACTCAATTGAAATGCAAAAACATCGAAGCATCACATGCATTTTGTAAAGAGAATGGCGCTCCTGCATTAACAGATATTTCAATTGATCCTGCAGGAAGAAAAACATTTTATCTCGAAGATTTAGATAGAAACGTTTGGCAATATGTAGAAGGAGATCAGTGGTACACCGATGCGAATCACCACAGCGGTGGCGTTATCGGATGCAGCACTGGTGTGAGTGATATGGATAAAGCGTTTGGATTGTACAGAGATATTCTTGGTTTCGATCAAGTGGTGTATGATTCAACTGGAGTATTTGAAGATTGGAAAAATCTTCCAGGAGGAAAAAATAAATACCGTCGTGTAATGCTCACTCAGTCTGCTCAGCCAGGCGGTGGTTTTGCTAAAGTGACTGGTAAAAATTATATTGAATTGATTCAAGCTTTGGATCGAACTCCAAACTATATTTTTAAAGATAGAATTTGGGGAGATACTGGTTTTGCACATATTGGATTTGATGTAAAAGGAATGGCTGCCTTAGGAAAGGATTTGGCAGCTGCTGGTTATGGATTCACTTGCGATAGTAACAACGCTATTGGAATGGGCCAGACCAAAGTACACTGCACCTATATTCAAGACAATGATGTAACCCTAATTGAGATGATTGAAGTGTACAAAGTTCCAATCATAGAGAAGTGGGGAATCTTCTTGAATGTAGAGAAAAGAGATCCATTAAAACCACTTCCAGATTTCATGTTGAAGGCACTTCGATTTAGTCGCATCAAAGACTAATTCGGAATTTGGCACACCCTTTGGTTTTGGCTCGGTACCTCAAGTACAATTAAAATTTAAGGAGGGCCAAAACATGAAAAAGATTTTACTTATCACTTCGATCTTCGGCCTCTCCGCACTTGCGTCACAAGCTTCTGCGAGAGGGAATTCCGAATTCAACCTCAGCCTTTTTGATACTCAAAGAGTGACTATCGAATGGGACAATCAAAAGACTATTACGTTCAATCGTTGGTCTCTAGAAGATGTTGCTGCAGGTAATCACACTTTAAGAATCTACCGCGATGAACGCGCAGGTAATGGAGGACACAGAACAATCCTCTACGATGGACGCGTTCTCGTTCCCGAGAACTCTATCGTGACTGCTTCATTATTAAGAAATAAATCTCTTGATTTGAATGTCACTCCAAAGAGAACTTGTGGAACTCCTACTGTGGATCAACGTCCAAATCCAGCTCCACGCCCAAGTGGTCGCCCAGTGGCAAAGCCGGTGTGCAACGACCACAGTCACGGACACTGCAACGGACATAACAATGGAAATAACAATGGTCATGGCAACGGTCATGATGAGCACGGCGATAATTGCGGATCTGGACACGTTTCGCTTGGAGTAACAGCTACTGAATTCAAAACCATTCTTCAGAATATTGAGAATGCATGGTACGAAGAAGACAGAATGCGAATTGCAAAACAAGCGATTGACAACAGAAACGTGACAACCGATCAAGTGAAACAAATCATGGAGAAATTCTGGTTTGAAGAATCAAGATTGGAGTTTGCCAAAGTTGCTTACGCGAATACCATGGACAAACAGAACTATTACCAAGTAAACAGTATCTTCTGGTTTAGTTCTTCCATCAAAGCATTGGACGAATATATCCGTTCGTTTAATCAATAGTGAAAAAGCAGAGAAAAAGAAAAGCCCCCTCGCGAAAGCGAGGGGGTTTTTTATTTTGATAGAATATCTTGATTATATTTACTATGAATTACTGAAATATTTAACTAATGATTTTCGCAATGAAAATTAATATCAAAATTGGTTTTTGCCTTTTTGCTTTTCTGACCACTCTTTTTCTAGGGTGCACGAAAGAAGTAATTCTAATCGAACCAGATCCTGTTGGTCATGCTCGTGTTTTAAATACAGATATTCCTGTTCCTTATGCTCGACTCGCCTATCTCAAATCAAATGAGGATGGTTTTTTGGGTGGTGAAACATTCACCGTTTTAAAAAGAGACACTGCAGATGCTAATGGTAATTTTACCATTGATTATTCTATTGATGCTGATTATATAGCTGCTAGATATGATAGTATTATCTATGATTATTCTTATGAGGAAAATTATTTGAACCTTAATGATTTATCTCGAAGTGAAAATTTATCTACTATACCAGGTTATGGTTGGGTTGGTGTTACCTGTCTTGATGTGGAACCTCTTAATCCGGAGATTACT
>JBJOKO010000297.1:0-3867 GCA_046046035.1 Bacteroidota bacterium
TCATCATACTCGGCCTTAGTTGTTAAATATCTAACAGGATAATGTAATTGATCAATCTTTCGAACAGTCGGATATCCGCCGGAAACCGTGAAAAATGAATAGCCCTCCTCACTTCCTTCTTGTGCAGTTACAAAGTACAAACCTTGATCTGTAACTATGGAGTTATTTAGTGAGCTATCTTGTTGGATTTTGACAAAATCCTTCATCACTGGTATCTCTGGTAAATTGGCGGAGAAGGGAGCAGGTGGCAATTTTATTTCAGGCAAATATTTGTAGAATCGTAAAGTGACACCCGGATTTCTTTGTGATATCACATGCACCGTATCGCCTTTCTTAATGCTGTTTTCTGTCTCTGGAATAACAGAAGAATTGCGGAAAATCAGAAAGTTCTGCCTATTCGTTTTATTTCTTTTATCGACATCCAAATTTTGAATGAACGCACTTCCTCTTCTTGTGTCCTTTATCGATACAGACATAGAATAAAGGCCTTCTGTCAATTTAAATTTTGATTGAAATTGAACTTGGGATTTAGCACCAGATGTTCTCCTATCCGTGAACTTTACTGTTGCTGAGTCAATCAACTTCTCCGCATTGTTTTCTATTCTGCTGATTTTATATGTCACATCAACAATTGCACTGAAATTCTCTGCAGAACTATTTCTAGAGTAGAGTAAATCAGTTGAATATAGATCTATAAAGAATTGTGATGAATCATCTGAAAAATGATAAACAGAGATTGAAGGATAAAATACAAATTCCTCGGTGTCATATGACATCTCATCGGAATTTTGAATGGCTTTTTGAGGCTGAGTGCAATTAGATAGAAAAGCAGAAATTATTCCGATGAAAACAACGAGCAATGGAATTGATTTCTTACTGGTAACGTGCATTAGAAAATATTTTTAAAGCCAAAACTGATTTTTGCGTTTCGCACAAGTATTGGGTTATTGAATTGTTGCCCCAATGCATAATTGAATGTAAATATACCTGCTTTTGTCTCAAAATTCACCCCAACTCCAAAACCTCTTGGAGTATCAGTTGTAAATGAATCAGTTGTTTTTTGCTCGTACCAAGCTTGATCAATAAAAGCATACACCGCTGTATTCAGCTCTGGTATCCATCTGTACTCAAGTGTTGAAACAGCATAACTCGTCGCAAATATGGACTCCTCATCTATTCCTCGAATAGTTCTCAATCCTCCAATTCTGCTTAATTCGTTGCTGTATATATCCGGCGTTATAAAGGTACTGCCATTCAAGCCGAGATGCAGAGATTGCTTTTTGAATAGAGGTAAATAGAAATGAAGTGTGGCTTCTGTTTTAAACAATTGATTTTGTCTTGAATCCGTATCTTCTTCCAAATCAGCGAGGATATTTCTTTTACCAATTCCACTTTCTATTTGAATAGAATATCCTTTTGTTGGATTAAATCGATAATCCAATCTTTCTCGCAATGCAGATATTCCATAAATGGTCGAATTCACATCTTTCAATGTGAGCGCAGTCAAGTTGGAAAGCCTGTTAGTGTTATTTTTTTCTACGAAAACCTTCACGTAATCGCTACCACCAAAAGGTATTAACAATCCAGCATTTGCGCGAGTGGAGGAAAACGAAGTGTCGCGACGATATATCTTTAAGAGTCCATCAATTCCCACGGGAAGTGAAAAAATGTATGGTATTCGGGCGTTTACTGATAAATCCTGTGTTTGTGCTTGAAGCCTTTTCCAATTGAGATAGATGTCTTCTCCTTTATTTAAGGCGTTCTGGAGCTTGATTTCAATATCTCCTGTGATATTCACTTTATCCGTTTTTTCATCAGGTCGAATCCCGACTATTCCATTGAAATAGTTCGATTTTTTTCTTTCGCAATAGACATAGACAGTAGCTTTATTCTCATGAAAGAGAACTTCGGGAGCTCTTAGGATATTTAAGAATGGAATTTCTCGGAGCTTTAATGTTAGACCATTCAACTTCGACTCATTGTATACTTCACCGGCTTTTATGTCGCAATATTTGGTTACATATTTCAAAGGAATATTATCAGTTGACTTGATTATCAAACTATCGATTTTGATTAGCGGTCCTTTTTCCACAAACCAAGAAAT
Source organism: Bacteroidota bacterium (assembly GCA_046046035.1). Classification (GTDB taxonomy): domain Bacteria; phylum Bacteroidota; class Bacteroidia; order Flavobacteriales_D; family Sanyastnellaceae; genus JAIXWP01. The sequence goes on from JBJOKO010000297.1 coordinate 2,105, forward strand.
ATTGATACAATTGGAAGTACTGTCTTCAAAAAAATGAATAGGGGTGATTCTTGCAAATGGATATCCTATGTTTTGAAGATAATTCAAAACGGATTTTGCATTAGACTCAACCGTAATTGAAGTCAATTCACGACCGTTTTCTGACAGTTTTCGACGGACAATATTTGTTAAATCCACATTCCCCTCGAATAGATTTTCACCGATGCAATACCGCTCGCCCAGTTGAATTTTAACATTTATAGTCCTGTCGAAAATGGAAGTGTCAAATAGGACGTCCAAGAATCCATCATTGGTGTATTTTAGGTATTGAGAAAATACGAGAGAGTCTGCAAGTTGTTTGTTTTCAGTCGATTTGGTAAAGTTAGGACTTGCCTGATTTTCAAAATTAATGGTCCATAACGAGTCATTATCTTGTGCAATTGAGCTTGAATAGTTCAAAAGACAACAGAGAAAAGCAATGATTTTTGGACCGAGTGAATTCATTTGGCGGTCGAAAATACGACGCTTCCTAAGCTTTATTGTTAATAAGTGGAAGTAAGAATTAACACTGTTGGAAAGGGAAAATGCTACTTTTGAGAAAATTATACGATTCCTTATGAAAAATCGCGCCCTTGCTCTTGTCCTTCTTCTCGCAGTTGTTGTTGGTTTTGCATCTTGCAGACAACACAAAGATTCTTGTGCTGCTTATCAGCATATTGAACTGAAAGCGCAAAAATAATTTAGTCACCTAAATTCATCTCCCAAGGGCGTGAATGAAGGACTCGATGACTATCTGATACACTTAGCTTAAATTTTTTGATTGCCTCCGCACCCATTGCGATGGTTTGTTCTGAGTCTTCTGGAACAATCTGATATTTACCGCTACTCTCATCTATGTTTACATAAAATGGAATGTAGGATGTCTTACAAGGAAATTTAGTCCTATTACATTTCTTGAACGTAATTTCCGCAACGATTCCCCCATTCTCATAGCGTTCTCTTTGATTGCTAATAAAATTGCCAAGGCTATAGAACACGGGGATAGCTTGCCTATCATCATTGTAAGAAAGAAATTCAAAGGGTTGAACTACATGAGGATGAGCGCCAATAATGGCATCAATTCCAAGTTCATACATCCAGTTCGCATAGCCAATTTGATATTCGTTGGGTTGATGGGTGTATTCTTGTCCCCAATGAACAAAAGCTAGGATAAAATCTACGTTTGCTCTTCGGGCTTCGGTCACATCTCTAGCTATCGCAGCACTATCCAATATATTTACCACAGTGCCATCTGGTATGGGCAGACCATTTGTTCCATAGGTATAATTTAACAAAGCAAACCGTACTTTTTTTACTTCAAAATACTTCGGATATTCTTCTTCAAAATCCTTTTGAGATTTGAATGACCCCGTGTGCTCTAGTCCAAGAGAATCAAGCACATCAATGGTTCTTATGATGCCTTTTTTATTTCGATCACATGTGTGGTTGTTGGCTGTCACCATCATGTCGATTCCTGCTAATCTGCACGCATCCGCGAGTTCTTCAGGCGAAGAGAACATCGGGTAGCCCGTGTATGGAAAGCAACCAACAACAGTTTCTAGATTTCCAATGGTGTAATCAACACGATTGAAATCATCCTTTAATTCGTTGAAAACCTGAGTGAAATCATAGCTGCCATCGGCTTGTCGGTGCGCTTGAATCAAAGGAAGATGCCCCATTATGTCGCCTACAAAAGAAAGAGTAACCTCAATGGTATCATGACTCTTATATGGCAATGCTTGACT
>JBJOKO010000298.1:0-3867 GCA_046046035.1 Bacteroidota bacterium
TGTCATAACTCTCCTGCAATGAATAGGGAGCCTTGCTCTCTAAAAATAAAAGGATTTCTTTAATTGTCATTCTTAACGCATTTCTTTGCCAATCAACGATATTTGCCGCATGAAGCTAGTCCAAATATTACTGATGCCATTTTCGTGGATCTACTCAGCAGTTCTGTTTGTAAGAAACTGGCTTTTCGACCATAATCTGCTCAAATCTACGAGAGGTATGGCTCAAACCGTAGTTGTTGGTAATTTATCTCTTGGTGGAACAGGAAAAACTCCTCATTCATCTTTCATAATTAGCGAATTATCAAGGGATTTCAAGGTCGCTTTGCTATCCAGAGGCTATGGCCGCAAGTCGAAGGGTTTTTACATGTTATCAACAGATTCAAACGCCTCTCAAGTGGGTGATGAGCCATTATTGCTTAAAAAAAGAAATCCAACCATCCCAGTTGCTGTTTGTGAAAATCGACTGGAAGGAATTCAGTTGATTTTGAAGGAAATACCCGAAACAAAGTGGGTAGTGCTCGATGATGCATTCCAACATAGAGCTCTAAAAGGGGATGTGCATGTGCTCCTAACCGAATTTGAAGCCCCATTTTTCAATGATCATGTTTTGCCGTCTGGAAGACTAAGAGATCATAAAAGGCAATGGAGAAGGGCAGATGTGGTCATTATTACCAAATGTCCGGACTCACTTTCCCAAGGAGAAATGCAAAGTTTTGTAAATCAATTCCCAAGGTTGAAAACAAAACAGGTCTTTTTTTCTAAAATGAAATACGGTTCTCCTGTCCCTGTTTTTAATCAAGAATTGCAATTTAAGCCTGATGCTCAGGTGTTTGGGTTCTGTGGTATTGCCCGCCCCGACTCGTTCGAAGCGCATTTGAACAAGTGCTATTCTCTTAAAAAATTCAAATCTTACCCCGATCACTACGGATTTAGCCCTTCCGACATCGCCACAATACGCCATGATTTTGGTACCTTTGGCGACCTTTCTAAAATGATGTTGACCACCGAAAAAGACGCCATGCGACTTTTGGAGTTTCAAGAATTGAAGGATGAACCAATATTTTACATTCCAATCGAAGTTGAATTTATTGGTGAAAACCAAAACTTGACCGACACTCTTTTAGACTTAATGAATAGATCAGTAAGATAATATTGAATAGTGGAGTCGATTTACGATAAATACGAATTAGTTGTTGGTTTAGAAGTGCACATGCAACTTCTCACCAAAAGCAAAGCATACGCTGGCGATGCGAATCTTTATGGTTCACTTCCCAATACCAATGTCAATCCTATTACACTTGGCCACCCAGGAACGCTTCCTCGCGTGAACAAGAAATCGGTAGAGTACGCAATCAAACTTGCAATTGCTTGCGACATGGATATTGCGCGCCACATGTATTTCGCAAGAAAGAATTATTTCTATGCCGATTTGCCGAAAGGATATCAAATCACGCAAGATAAAACTCCAATCTGCACAGGTGGTTTCATTACCATCAAGGATGAAGATGGAGTAGAACGCAATATCAATATTACTCGCGCTCACCTTGAAGAAGATGCTGGTAAAAGCATGCACGATCAAGATCCATTTGACACACTCATCGATTTGAATCGTGCTGGTGTGCCATTGATTGAGGTGGTAAGCGAACCAGAAATCAGAACATCTAAAGAAGCATATAATTACCTTACAGAATTGAGAAAGCTCATTCGCTATCTCGACATCTGCGATGGTAATATGGAAGAAGGCTCTATGCGCTGCGATGCCAACGTCAGCGTTAGACTCAAAGGTGATCCTAAATTGGGAACACGCACAGAGGTGAAAAATATGAACTCAATCAGAAACGTTCAACGCGCGATTGAGTTTGAAATGAAACGCCAAATCGATATCATCGAAGCAGGTGGAACTATCTCTCAAGAGACGAGAAGCTTTGATGCGAGCAACGGAACTACCTTCAGTTTGCGAAGCAAAGAACTTGCTCATGATTACAGATATTTCCCTGAGCCAGATCTTCAACCGCTTACTATTACACAAGATCAAATCGAGAAGATTCGCGCTAATATGCCCGCTCTTCCTTCTGAGTTGTATAGTAAATATGTGAATGAATATAAGTTGTCTGATTACGATGCAATGATTCTTACCAATGAAAAAGAAATTGCACTTTGGTATGAAGAATTAGTAAAGGCAACATCGAATTATAAAGCTGCTTGCAATTGGCTTATTGGTCCAATCAAAGCTTATATCAATGAAAATGCAATTCACATTGATGAATTCAAAGCAACTCCTGCGCAGATTGCTAGTGCTATCGAGTTGGTGGATTCAAATAAAGTGAGTACATCTATTGCTGCAGAAAAAATACTTCCTGTGTTGGCCGCTGATCAATCGAAGACAGCACAACAAGTGGCTGAAGAATTGAATTTGATTCAAGATGCTGGTGAAGATTTTATTGAATTAGCTGCTAAAGAAATTCTCGCTGCTTGGCCTGATAAAGTGGCAAATTATAAGAATGGAAATAAAGGTATGCTCGGATTATTCATGGGGGAACTCATGAAAAAAACCGAAGGAAAAGCAAACCCAAAAGTGGCTTCTGCCATTATCCAAAAACTCCTACAAGATTAATATTACCATGAATAAGTCAACTCTCTTTGTATTTATTGTTGTGGTGCTTGCTGCATTTGGATGCACTAGCTCTAAGACTCAATCAGCAATTGAAGGCAAAATTGCTGGTGCTGAAGGTCAAACTATTTATCTCGAAAGATTGGTAAACAATCGTTGGGGAAGAACAGACTCAACTACAATTTCATCAGATGGTTCATTCGCACTTACGCCAATGAATTCTTTGGAAATGGATTACTACCGCTTGACATTAACTGATCGCGATTTTATTATCCTAATTGCTGATAGCACGGAAGACATCAAAGTCGATGGTAAAGTGGGTGAGCTCAATTTGAAAGCAGATGTTACTGGTTCCGAAAACACATCATTGCTGCGTGAGTTTGAAAATACAGTTAATGGACTTTTTGAAAAGGAATCTGCTTTAATGGAGTCGCTTCAAGTTGAAACAACAGCGGAAGGACGTGCTCAAAAGCAATCAGAAGTAATGGCAGTGAGAAAAGAACGCAGTGATAAAACGAAAGCATGGTTGGAATCAAACAGTTCAACTCCTGCGGCTCTTGCAGTTGTGCAAATGCTTGACTACCGCGCTGATCAATCTTACTACAGAAAGGTAGTAAATGATATTGCGGGCAAAATGGGACATAGCATGCACTACAAAATGTTTAAACAACAAGTAGATCGCGCTGCCCTTCAAGGCAAAGAACAACCTGCAGGAGATGCTCAACCAGCAGCTGGAAATAAAGTGACTGTTGGTGCACCTGCTCCAGAAATCGCTATGCCAGATCCATCAGGAAAAGTGAGAAAACTTTCTTCACTAAAAGGTAAGGTTGTTCTCATCGATTTCTGGGCTTCATGGTGCGGACCATGTCGTCGTGAAAACCCGAATGTTGTTGCGGCATATAACAAATACAAAAAAGACGGATTCGAAGTATTCTCTGTATCACTTGATAAAGCAGCCGACCCTTGGAAGGAAGCTATCAAAGCAGACGGCTTAATCTGGCCAAACCACGTAAGTGATTTGAAATTCTGGAATAGCCAAGCTGCAGCAGATTACGGAGTGCATAGTATTCCATTCCCTGTGCTTATTGACAAGGAAGGAAAGGTAGTGGCCTTTGGAAACAATGTGCGTGGCCAAATGCTGGAAGACTACCTCAAACAGATTTTAGGTCGCTAGCCGACCATTTTAGTAACATTTGATTGACCTCATCGTCTGAAAAGGCGGTGAGGTTTTTTTATATTGCACCCTGATATCCCTT
>JBJOKO010000299.1:0-3830 GCA_046046035.1 Bacteroidota bacterium
AGCGCCTCGATACACCTTCCCTTCGGGAAGGCACTCGGGGACCGAATGGAGCCTGGCTTCAAGGAAAAGAAAAAGGAAATCAAAATTGCGAAGCAATTTTGATTTCCTTTTTCTTTTAGTGGTCACGATATGCCGGTCCCCGAGTGATTCACCGAAGGTGAATTGTATCGAGGGGCCGCCGCCATCCGTGGACTAGTTCCATTTGATTTCATTTGTTTTCATTTGGTTCCACTTGTGTTCATTTGGTTTAATTACCCCACTGTCTCACCGCCCCACTGTCTCACTGCCACACTTTGAATTTTTCTTCGTACGTTTGCCCCGCATCCGGTTCGAGGGCATTATGCAATGTCGTTCGATTAAAAGGGAATCATGTGAAATACATGAACTGTACCCGCAGCTGTGATCCTACTCCGAAAGGAGATTGAGGTCTTTGTCAAATCGCATCCACTGTTTCGCCAAAAGCGAGATGGGAAGGAGACAAAGTACCAGGAGAGTCAGAAGACCTGCCAGAAGCATTAACCAACAATATTGTCCGGGAAGAGACAATCGAGGTAATGAACAGACTACGTCTATTACATATTGCTCTTTTGTTTTTGCTGTGCACTCCAATGCATGCGCAGATTGTCTCGTTGGACACAAATTATGTCCATACGGAAGACTTGCTGATGCTTGTTATTCCGGAGTTTCAACTCTGCTATGAAATGCGTCAAGCCAAGGATAGCGTTGATGTGAAAAGAATTGGAACCGATAACCTCGGACAATTTCTCGATCGAAGAGGTATGGCTAATGTGATTAGTTATGGACCTCAAGGTTCTCTCATTACTGCGCGTATCAATGGTTCTGCTGCAGATCATTCGGGTGTATTTATCAATGGAGTTTCTCTCAATAGCCCTTCGCTTGGACTTTCTGATTTTTCGCTTATTCCAATGAATGCGTTTTCAAGTGTTGGGCTAAGTCAAAATGCAAATGATATTGGGTTTAGTCAGGGCGGAATGAGTTCTTCTATTACGCTGAACAATTATGTGAATCGTTCAACGAATCTTCGCGTATCAACGGGATTGAATTCGATGCTGAATAGCTATGCAACGGTGAAGGGGAATTTTCACAAGAAGAAATTTACATGGTCGTATTTATTCCAACAAGAATCGAATAAGAATGAATTTTCATACACTGATAATCATCAATTAGGAAAGCCTACAGTAAAGCAGGTTCACAACAATAGTAGGCAAGTGATCTTGTATAATCACTTCGATTATTTTATTTCGAATTCGTGGGGTGTGCAAGGATTTGTTTGGTGGCAACGAAGAGCAAATAATCTTCCAGAGATTATGGGTTCGCTTGGTGAGAGTAATGCCGAACAGCGCGATAGTCTCTGGCGCGCGGGAGTTACATTGACGTGGCGTCAACTGAATTATTATAGAAAAGTAGAGAGGTCGTACGTGTACTTCAAGTCTACTCTTGTGCAAGATGATCAGAAGTACTCAGATATAAATCACAGTTCAGATCCGCCGACTATATCAGTTTCTAATTTAAGAACTCAATTGTGGGTGAATGAAATTAGTGGCTCATCTTATTACAAACGTTATTATGCGGAATGGAATGTGCGTCAGAATTTCTTGAAAGTAGAAAACAACAATTATTTGAATAATCAAGTAGTTGAACCATTTCAGTCTGCGTTTTTTTCTGTACTAAGAAAGTTTAGATACCACGATCCGCATTTTGTGAAGGGCTTTGTTTATCAAGAGTGGCGACAACATTATGTTTCAAAACCTTCTTATGGAATTTCTGGTTATTTGCAATTGAGTGATAACATTCTGTATGCTCCAGATTTGAAATTTGGTGCTTCCTCCAAGTTCCGAGTGCCTGATATGAATGAGCGTTTTTGGGTTCCTGGCGGCGATAGAGATTTGAAACCTGAAGAAGGAATTAGCGCATTCATTGAAACAGAGTGGGCCTTCCGAAGAAGCGACTTTCGTGAGTTTATCGTTCAATTGGAAGGGAGATTCTCTGATTACAACGAATGGATTCAATGGATACCCACTGAATTTGGAAATTGGGCTCCGGTCAACTTCAAGAGTGTAAGAACATTTGGTAGCAGCATTTCTTTAGACTACAAAAGAAGATTGGGAAATAAAACACTGTATCTGAAATCAAAATATTTGTTTACAAATTCAAGAGGAGTGAATGCTACAAAATGGACACGTGATGACTCATTCATCATGACCTATACTCCTAAGAATAATGTGTATTTCTCAGCAGATTTATTGTTTAAGAAATGGGATATTGGGTTGTCGTATCGCTTGTATGACAAGCGCTACACGACGGAAGCAAATCTGAAGAGTCAAATTCTTCCAAGCTATCAGCTGGTTGATCTCTTCGCAGGATATTCTTTTGGAATGAAAAAGAACATAGAAGTAAGAATCGATATTCAAAATATTTTCAATATCAATTATCAGTCAATCAGATCGTATGCGATGCCGGGTCGCGTGATAGGATTGCAACTAAATTATTATCCACTAAAAAAATAATGTGAGAATGAAAAGAGTGATTGTGTTGTCCATTTTTGTGGGCTTGATGTCTTCGTGTAAAAAAGATAAGAACGATGAAACGACTACGCCACCTGTTGTTACAGAAGGTTCGGTGTACGTGATGAATGAAGGAAACTTTATGGGTAACAATGCATCCATAACTTTTATTAATGGATCGGGAGAAGTTACAAATGACCCTTATTTCGACGCCAATGGTGTTTCACTAGGAGATGTTTTGCAGTCTATGGTTATTAGCAATGAAAAGGTATTTGCGGTATTGAATAATTCCAATAAAGTCGAGGTTTTCAGTGTGAGCAATTTTACCAATGTTGGCACCATTTCTCCAATTGATTATCCTCGCTATATCGTAGACGGGGGCAATGGAAAATTATACTTGTCTTCCGGAAGTATGGCTGGAAATGTGATCGTAATCAATCCTTCTACAATGTCTATTGAAGCGACCATTCCAGTGGGTAATGGTCCAGATAGAATGTTGGTTGAAAATGGAAAATTATTCGTTTGCAACAGCGGTGGCTGGAGCACAGATAATACTGTTTCTGTTATTGACTTAACCACAAATGCTGTCGTTGAAACAATCACCATCAGTGATCGTCCTGCTGATATTGCAGTAGATGGAACAGGTGATATCTGGGTGCTTTGCAGCGGAGAAACATTGTATGATGAAAATTGGAATGTAATCGGAGATAGCGATGCAAAGCTCGCTGTTATCGACGGAACCACATTAGCAGTTGAAGGTTCAGAAACTGTAGGAGTGAATGGTAATCATCCAAGACTACTTGAGATCGGCGCTGATGGTTCTACGATTTATTACATCAATGAAAATGTATATTCTCTAAATATCAACGACGGTGAATTACCCGGTGATGTATTTATCTCAGGAGATTTCAATTCGCTAGATGCAAGAAACAACGGTGAAATCTGGCTAAGCTCAATCACCGATTTCGTGAACGCATCTTCTATCTACCGTTATTCAAGTAGCGGTGTATTACAAAACACATACACAGCAGGGATAGGATCGAATGGGGTTTACTTTAAGTGAAGTATGAAGTTTGAAGTTTGAAGTTTGATGTGTGAGAATCAAAGTTTGAAGTTTGAAGTTTGATGTGTGAAGGAGAAAAAAAAGTCGGAACATTTGTTCCGACTTTTTTATTTCTTGAAAGTTCGTTCATCGCGGCACCACCCTTCGACTACAGTCACTTCGTTCCTTACGCTCAGGGACCCGATTCGCACTCGTGGTGGGGGGGGATTTGTTGCTTGAATAAAAAAACTTTGTGTTTTTAT
>JBJOKO010000300.1:0-3825 GCA_046046035.1 Bacteroidota bacterium
TGGTGCTCCTATAAGTACTTAAATAGCGGCCCAGGAGGCGTTAGCGGTGCCTTCGTGCATGAAAAACATCACGCAAACAAAGATTTGATTCGTTTAGCTGGGTGGTGGGGCCACAATAAAGCCACTCGTTTCCAAATGGAGCCGGGGTTCGATCCTATAGAATCTGCAGAAGCTTGGCAGATGAGTAATGCACCGATTTTGTCAATGGCGGCGCACAAAGCAGCCTTAGATATTTTCGTTGAAGCTGGAATGTCTTCAATGCGTGAGAAGTCACTTAATCTTACTGGATATCTCGAATTCATTGTAAATGAAGTCAGAAAAAACACTGGTGTTGAATTGCAAATTCTTACACCGACAAATCCAAATGAAAGAGGATGTCAATTGTCAATAGTAGTTCCTGGAGCTACGAAACAACTAGTTAAAGACTTAGCTGAACGTGGAATTGTTGTGGATTGGCGCGAACCGAATGTAATCAGAATGGCGCCAGTTCCGCTTTACAATAGCTTTGAAGACATCTATACTTTTGGGCAAGTATTTACTGAATTCCTAAAAAAGTAAGTTTATCTAAAAGTAGTAGTAGTTACTACTTTCACACGGATATCGCCTAGTGTGACCTCAGCCTCTGATTCGCTAGATATTGGCCAGGTTGTGACAGTATCAATTACATCTTGGTCTGTGCTGACCATTGATACTTGCGATGCCTTTACTTTTTCAAAGTCTTTGACTTTTCGTATAGCCGCGCAGAAATCTTCTTTATCGTAAGTCGATTTAGAAGTAATGTACATAGTTCTTGTAGTGCCCTTTTCCGCTCTTATAGCAAGCTCGCCATCGAATAATTCGTCGCCCAATTCTGTTAGCGCATTGATTGGATAAAACTGCGCTTCATAAATCATTTCGCTTCCAGGAATAAAGGCAAAAGAATAAACATCTAATAAAACATTTGCACTATTAAGAGCAGTCTGCATAATCTCTGGACGTCTCATTTCCAATAACATCATAAAAAAAGAAGACAAACTATCAGCTCTTCCACTTTCGATTCCTTTAATAGCGCACATTCTGATAAATGTCTTTTCCAGACCTTGCTTCATTGCTAGCATCATCTCATCAGGGTTTACAACAACAGATGCCAATCCCGTAGACTTATCTATTTTCAACTTACAATTCACTTTACTAAATTCTTCCTCAAGCTCGCTAAATAGCTGTTCCTCTAGCGAAGCGGTTGACGTATCCTTATCCGTTTTGCTCAAAAAAGTTCTTGATGAACCAGGACGCATTGCATATTCTATGGTGTAGAACTCCACGGTATCAATCACCGTCATGCTATAGTAACTGGTAGTAACTTGTTCATAGGAAAACTTTCCTTTTTCGTACACCTTGACAACATTCTCTTCTTTCACAGAACGAGAATCACCAAGTTTCCATTTCGGTTTAATGCGCATTTCTTGCTGAGCACCAGCGATGCTTGCAAGTAGAACAATCAAACACATTAAAGAATATCGTAGTCCAAATTGCATAATCAATTCAATCCTTTTTTAAAATAAACTTTGAATGTTGTACCCTTCTCAACTTCACTTTCAACTTCTATTTTACCTCCCATGTCCTCCATTTGCGATTTTACGATATATAAGCCCATACCCCTTGCATCGCGGTTTCCATGGAACGTCTTATATAAACCAAAAACCTTAGTCCCGTGTTGTTTTAGATCTATTCCTTTACCGTTGTCAATTATGGATAAAACAACGTAATCGCCTTCTGATTGAGCACTTAGAGTTAACACTGTTCTTCTATCATCGCTGCGATACTTGAAGGCGTTGTCTATCAAGTTCAGAAGAACGCTATCCAAGAAAGAAGGAATAACACGAACATATAACTTCGGGTCCACTTCAATTTTTAAGTCAGCATCAAGTTTTAGAATTTTCAAACTGAAAATTTGAATTGTCTTGTAAATCTCGGTTCTTAGACACCTAGTCTCCTTTGGAACACCAGACTCTTGATTAATCGAGATAATCTTATTTAAGTCGAGAATGGTTTTTTCCAAGTTATCTGCACTCGCTTTGATAAGTTGTGTATATGCGCCCTTTTCTTCTTCTACAGAAGAATCCATTAGCAATTCAACAAGTCCACTTAGATTGGCAGAGTGATTTCGGATATTGTGAGAAATGATGTGCGCGAAACTTCTTAGCTTACTATTCTGCACTGTGGTCACCTCAAGCAATCTCTTGGTTTCTTTAAGTGTTTCCACTTGCTCGGTAACATCAAAACCAATCCCTTGCACTTCCCTCGCAGTGCCGTCTTCTTCTATTAACGCGCACAATTCCCATTTGATCGAAATGAGGTTTCCTCCATTGTCATTTCGGCGGATAATACATACTTGAGATTTATTGGGATCATTAAAACAATGTTCTAAAACTTCTTTGAGCACTTTGTGTTCCTCTGATCCAAGACCTTCAAATGATGACAAATTCATTTGCTCATCGTCCGCCCCGAATACATTCTTATAATGTGAATTCGCAAAAGTGAAGTTCCCCTGCAAATCAATTTTCACCACGTAAAACGACTTGTTCTCGACAATCGACTCGTAGTACTTTGAAAGAACTTGAGCACGAGCAAGTGATTCCGCAAGTTCTTGCTCTGCTTTAATAGTTTCTGTGATATCTCTAGAATTGACAACTAGAGCATTTATGTGAGGATTCGAAAGCTGATTATTTCCTCTTGCTTCTATATGAATATATCCATTATTCTTGTCATTAAATCGAAATCGGATTGTAGGTCCTAATCCAGGTTTGGATAACACTTCCCTAAACAACATCTGCACATGAGGCAGATCGTCAGGATGAACTAGTGTAAAGAAATTTCTCCCTGCTAATTCATTTTCTGACCATTGCATTGTTTGTGTCAAAGAAGCACTTTGGTATAGCAGAGTGCCTTTTTCATCTACCAAACTAATTATGTCCGAATTATTGTAAATCATGGATCGGAAACGTTCTTCGCTCGATCTCAATGCATCTTCGGCTCTTTTCTGTTTGTCGATGTCCATTGTTGCGCCATACAATTTCGTACAGCGGCCATTCTCAAAATGGGCTCTCCCTAAGGAACGCATCCAACGTTTGCCTTTGGGGGTTTCCATTTCAAGCTCCAATTCCCAAGGAGTACCAAACTCCATAGCATTCTTATAGGCCAAGGCCAATTCCTCTGCTCCAGACTTATATAATTCAATAATATTCGCGTGAGTAACTTCAAAGTCTTTGGGCAGATCGTGAACTTCAAACATTACATCATCCCACTTAATCGTTTTACTCTCTACGTCCAACTCCCAACCTCCCACACCTGCGAGCGCGACAGATCGTCTTAGAAGTTCAATTCGTTCAGAGGTATTCATTTCAATTTAGTTAGAGCAAGTATTTCATTTATCCTAGCCGAAAGAGAATTGTTTTCCAATTGTAGTTCACTAATTTCAAATTCTTGCAATTTCAAATTTCCGTTCTGCAGAAGTTTCATGAAATTCTGCCACGTAAATCCTATTTTCTTTGCTTCAATTTCTTTAAGCACTTCACCTTCAGGACCAATATACAAATAAGGTTTCTGAAGTGGCATATACTCGAAATACTTTGTAGTAAAAAAGTTTCGATTATGATCTGCTAGGAAGATTATGCACAAATCTGCACTCGCAATTTCAGAGAAGATTTTCTCACCTATCGAATTGGAAGATTCTACAATAGAGTGTCGTTCGAAAACTTGTGATATTTTATGCGGAGATACTGTATAAAAAGATATTTTCAAATTCTCGTATAAATTTTGATGAGAAACCTTTAGGGCATCCAAATC
>JBJOKO010000301.1:0-3814 GCA_046046035.1 Bacteroidota bacterium
CTATATGTGCGCGTTGCCAACCCCCTTGATTTTTGACTCCAGCATACGAACAGATACTTGTATTACTATGAACAGAGATTACTTTCCATGGGGAAGGAGCATTTATGGTAAGAAGAACCGAGTAAATGCAAATCTCTCCATACCATTGACTTTCATTATTGGTTCTGTTCCGAAAAAATCGTTCAATTCAAGAGATTTTGAAAATCGCCCACCTTGGAATGAACCACTACCCGTCGGGACATTTCGATATAATTATAAAGGGATTTATGATTTGCAGGGTAATGCGGCAGAAAGAATAGTGAATTCTAATTTCACCTATGGCGGTAGTTTTTTAGATCAAGATGCTACAATGGGTTATATTGGGATATTGAGTTCAAAGTCGAAACCAACACGAGATATTGGCTTCCGGGTTTTTGCGAAGCCGCGGATTTAGGCTATTGGCTTTAAGCTGTAGGCTGTAAGCTTTAAGCTATGGGCTATAAGTAGGCTATAAGCTATGAGCTTTTGACTTTAGGTTCTTTTTTCTTTTTTAATGACCTTTGAAACCAAGAACGATGTTTATGTCAACTGATAAAATTATTAGAATAGGATTCTTTGTTGCAGTGACGTTGGTTGTTGTAGTTTCAATGGATGTAGTTTTTAATTTGAAATTTTTCAGTACTATTTTAACTCCTAAAATTTATTTCATACTTAGCTGGGTGAATATTGCATTTTTATTGGCTTTTACCGGTTTTGCTATTTATAGAAAATCGATTCAATTATTCTTGGTGTTTTTCGTTATTTCTTTTCTTCTTTTTTTACTGATGATGTTTGATTTTAGGTTTGTTCCGAAGCTTTGAGGTGATCATTTAAATCGTAGCTTTTTTGTGAGAAGTCTTCACTGTCGAATTCGATGAGTAGTTTTTTTAGAATGAGATCGAGAATGAGAATCAGAATGAATAGAGTTTTGAGGAATGAGAAAGAGAATGATAGTTCATTCTCATTCTCCTACTCATTGTCATTCTAAGATTGCGGAGAGAGAGGGATTCGAACCCTCGGTACTGTTACATACACACGCTTTCCAAGCGTGCTCGATCGGCCACTCTGACATCTCTCCAAAAATGGTCTTTGCCAATAACGGGCGGCAAATATACGGAATACTCCGTTCTATGAAAGCTTGTCTTTGGCCAACCAATTCGTGGTGGTCTCGCGGAATTTCAAAATGTCGATCGGCTTTGTGATGAAATCATTCATACCAGCAGCTAAACACTTGTCGCGCTCACTGTCTACTGCGCCTGCCGTCAATGCTATAATGATCGCCTTCTTTTCACCCTCATTCTTCCTAATAATCTTCGTGGCCTCGTAGCCATTCATCTCAGGCATCTGAACATCCATGAAAATAATATCAGGCATGATCCTATCACACACCGCCACAGCCTCAGCACCATTGTTCGCCGCCATTATCACAGCATTCGGGAATATGTTGCGAAGTATTGTCGTTGTCAATAAATTGTTCACCGGATTGTCTTCGGCTATCACAATCTTCCATGCATGGTGTATCGTGTCGTGACTGATCTGCGCCAACTTCAATGCTTGATTCTCCATCGAAGGTTGGCCCTTCTCTAATGTTAAATCAAAATAAAACGTGCTACCTTTTCCAACCTGACTCTTCAACTCAAGCTTGCTGCCCATTAAATTCAACAATTTGTTTGAAATGGTCAAGCCTAAACCAGTTCCCCCAAATTTCCTTGTTGTAGACGCATCTTCCTGAGTGAAAGCCTCAAAAATCTTATGTTGATTTTCTGTATCAATTCCGATTCCAGTATCTACAACTTCAAAGCGAATTTGACTTTCTCCTTTTTCATTTTGACCGATGTAATTAATCACCAAACGAACGCTTCCTTCATTCGTGAATTTCAAAGCGTTGTTCAACAAATTAATCAATATCTGTCGTATGCGAACGGAATCGAATTTCAAGTATTCTGGCACATTAGGATCTACTTCTAATAGAGTAGGGAAGGGCTTCTGTGAAGAGAAGAAACGCACAATGGACAACGATTGATTCGCTGTTTCTCTAACATCCGCAGAATGAACATCCAAATCCATTTTACCAGATTCAATCTTAGCGAAATCAAGTATGTCATTTACGATACTCATCAATGAATCGGCAGATTGCTTTAATGTCTCGGCGTATTCGTGCTGATGATCTTGCAATTTTGTTTGCATTAATAAATCAGAAAATCCAATAACCGCATTTAAAGGGGTTCGAATTTCATGACTCATATTGGTAAGGAATTCTGACTTCGACTTGTTTGCCTGATCGGCCTGCTGACGCGCTAAGAGTAGCTTGCGTCGATTTACAAACATGAACACTACTGCACAAAGAATAACAATAAGAAGAATTACTAGAAAAGTATTCTGTCTAGTTTTGAAATCCAATTCTTTTTCTTGATCAATAATGGCTTCCCTTTGCTTGTTTTGCAAAGCATCCACCTTTTTGTCGTATTCGTATTTTAAAGCCAATTTGGAAATCTCCAATGTGCTTTCTTCAGCCGCTATACTATCAGAATATATTTTGAATTCTTGATGGTATTTGAGCGCGTTTTTATAATCACCGGTAGCCTCATATATATCGGATAGAATCTCACTTATTTCAACAAGCACTCCCTTTGCCTTCTGCATTATTGCAAGACGATGACATTCTTCCCCATGAATTTTGGCTTGGCTATAATTTTTCATCAAAAAGAATACTCTAGCCAAACCTTTGTGTGAGTACATAAGTCCCCACAAATGCTGCATTTCCTCTTGAAGTTTTATTCCCTTATGGTAATATTCAATTGCCTTGGGATAATCTCCCATTTGACCATATACCCCTCCCATATTGGAGTAGTTAAGAGCAAGACCAAAGGTGATGTTCAAGTCGGTGCAAATCTTGAATGATTGCGCGTAATAATTTAATGCATTTTGAAAATCCCCTTTTGATTCATAGATAAGTGCGATGTTGTTGTAGGCTTGCGCTATGCCAACGGGTTCTCCGATTTCCTTTTTGATACTTAGAGACTTGTTGTAATAAGCCAACGCTTCATCATAATTGCTTTCATCGTGATATAGCATCCCAATATTATTGAGACTATTTGCTATCTCATTTTTGTTATTTAGTTTTTCCCGAATGGTCAAACTCTTCATCAAATAATCAAGCGCTTGTTTTCGATCACCAACGTTGTTTAGCTGAAAACCAAGCGTACTATAGGCTTGAGCAAGTCCTACTTGATCAGCTATTTCTGTATATAACTGAATTGCTTCCTCTAATAATTGAATGGCAACATCGATATGTCCGAGACTATTTTCGGACATGGCGCACGCTTTTTTAGCGTCGGCAATTCCTTTTTTGAAATTGAGTTTTATCGCAAGGTCTAACGCTTCTTTGCAATAGACGAGATTCTCCTCGGGTTTTGAATTCATTCGAACTCCATAAAGAATCAAGGTCTTGACACGATTGGTGTCTTGAACTTGCTTGTTGAGTTCCATTTGGAGACTATCAATTTGTACTATCTGTGTTTCTTGTTGGCCACTAGAACCATAAGAAGTTAGGGAAACAAGAAAACACAGCGACAATAGAGTCACTGTTCTTATTTTAAAAGAAATGTGAGATGCAATCATAAAGGTGTAAGCAAGAAGTCTTAAAACGAACTAAGCACGCTCTTGTTCGAAGAATTGTTTGAATTCCTCGCTCAATTTTAACGAATTTAACTTGATCTTATCAATGGGCTTTGATAGAAATGACATTACCATCGGATTCTTATTGGCCAATTGCAAATCTGTTGGATCGACAGAT
>JBJOKO010000302.1:0-3809 GCA_046046035.1 Bacteroidota bacterium
TTCGAACTAGGTTTGGTCCCCAGTATCCAAAACCCACTATTGCCACATTTATCATACTCTTTGCGTTAAGGCGCACAAATATATCCAATATTGAACTTTTCTATTTTATATATGTTTGCATTGTGGATTAGAGTTGTAATAATATGAAGATGCAAGAATTTACCATAAAGGATTTGGAGAGCTTTACGGGCATAAAAGCTCATACGATACGTATATGGGAACAGCGCTACGGGCTGCTTGCACCAGATCGTTCCGACACCAATATTCGAAAATACTCTGACAAAGACTTGAAGTTTTTGTTGAACGTGAGTTTGCTTTCGAATATGGGGCACAAGATTTCTCACATTGCTCAATTGAGCGAAGATGCCATGAGAGAGCTCATAACTAAACATGTAGCAACGGAGCAGCCGGAGCAACATTTTCTTCATATGTTGAAGATTTCCATGTTGAATTATGATGAAGCCTTGTTCAATGAAGTTGTCGAGAAACATATTGCCGACCACGGTTTAGAAAAGACTTTTAAGGATATGATTTTGCCATTTATGCGTCAGATTGGGTATTTGTGGCAGGCCAATGTGATATGTCCAGCTCAAGAGCATTTCATTTCTAGTTTAGTAAGACAGAAGGTATTGACACAAATAGACGGTATCAAGATGGTACCAACAGTGAATGCACGTCCCGTTGTCCTCTTTTTGCCAGAATTGGAGATTCATGAGATTTCGTTGCTCATGCTTCATTATTTGTTAAAATTGAGAGGCCACCGAAGCATCTATTTAGGTCAATCGGTTCCTTTCGAGGATTTAATGCAGGTATATCAGCGATTGGGGGATGTAAATTTTGTTTCAATTTTCACCACCAATCCTTCAACAGTTTTAATCACAGATTATTTAAAAAAGGTCACCACACAGTTTAGTGAGACCGAATGTCAGTTTTATCTGACTGGCAACAATCTGCATGGAGTAAAAAGCCCGGACCCTAATATTATAAGCATATACAGCAATGTAGAAGAGTTAGCGAAAGCGCTATAATCAAGATAAAATAACAACGTTTGTGAAAAGCCCTGGAATCATTGATTTCAGGGCTTTTTCTTAACTTGTTAAATTCTTGTTTAATCATTTTATGTTAATTCTTAAACAAAAACTTGCCAGTGGAGAAATCTTGTTTAATATTTGCATCAACAAATTAAACAAAACGCCATGAGCACCATTGAGTTTAACCAAATGCTATCAAGCAACGCTAAGTATCTCAAAGGATTCGCGTACAATTTCACGCGAAATATGGAAGATGCTGAAGATCTACTTCAGGACACAATGCTAAAGGCTTTAAGATATAAGGAGCATTTTCAAGAAGGCACCAATTTCAAAGGTTGGTTGTTTACTATCATGCGCAATATTTTCATCAATAACTACAAGCGCAAAAAGCTTCAAAATACGATTACAGATCAGACTTCAAATCAATTTTACCTGAACCATGGTAAAGTTTCGGAAGACTTGGTGAATACTCGTATCAATGAGAAGGATATTCATAAAGCCATTTCTGGACTCACTCACGAATTCAAGACGCCATTTCAAATGTTTATGGACGGATACCATTATGATGAAATTTCATCAGCGATGTCTATTCCTATGGGCACAGTGAAAAGCAGAATTTTTCATGCCCGCAAACGACTCATGGAAGATTTGAAAGAATTCAGATAATCTTAGGCTTTGCAAAGTTTAGCGAGATAGTGAAAATTATCGTCTCGATAGATTATTTCGCATGTAAGTCCAGCTTTATCGCACAATTCAGCAAGTAGAGCTGGATCTAAATAAATCCAGTTGAATTTATCCGCTTTTATTTTTTTATAGGTCAGTTCAAACTCCACGTTTCCGTGGTAAGACTCGCCTATTTCGAATGCCATATCAGCATTCATTGTTCGGTACAACACATCTGTTGAATCCCCAAGAATTACCCCTTTTGGGGCCAAGAGCCGCTTTAAGTGCTTTAACAATTTCAGTGTTTTTTCTTCATTTCCGGCGATACCCAATCCGTTCATTAAAACAAGGATTGTATTGTATTCAATTCCTTTGACATTGAAGATATCATCGCATATTACTCTCTTGACGCCTCTTTCCTTGGCTATTTCGCAAGCGAGCGAAGATTTTTCAAGAGCAGTGACATCGAGTTTTCTCTTTTGAAGAATCAAACTATGGGCTCCCACACAAGCACCGACGTCTAAAACACTACCCTTACATAATTTTAAAGCCAAACGCTCATAGCCTTTCATATTTTGATAATTACGAAAAAACAATGAGGGATACATATCATGGTCTGGAACACCATTAATTTTTGCCTTAATGGGTGTATCGATTCCGGTATTATAAAAATCATAAACAGCCACTCCCATCGGGTCTGACTTTGTGATAATACTCCTGTTCGGCAGCTTTTTTTCCATACTCAGCAAAATTAACAAACTAAGAGGCTTAAAATGAATAGAAGGAAGCAACCTTTCATTGTACATTCGAAGTCTTGTATTTGTTAACCAAAAGATTCATGAGAAAACTATACCTCTTACTCGTAGCGTTCACAACAATTTTTGCTTTAAACACTAAAGCTCAACTAGTTGTAGATTCGCTATCAATCCAAGAATATGTACAAGATGTACTACTTGGATCTGGAATTCAAGCAACAAATATTACTTATACAGGATGCTTTGAACAAATCGGCTACATGCACGAAGGTGCTTCAGCAGGCTTAGGTATTGATGGAGGTGTGGTTCTATCATCGGATCACTCCCACAATATCGAAGTTCCAAGTCCAAACAACTGGCTCGGTCAAAATGGTTGTACAACAGTTTCTGGCGAACCAGATTTGTTGACCATTGCTAATTCTGTTCCAGGTCTTATCGGTCAGAGCTTCAGTGTATCGAGCGTGAACGATGTGAGTATCCTTGAATTTGACTTCGTTCCTACCGGCGACACCCTTCGTTTTAACTACATTTTCGGTTCAGACGAATATCTTACATGGGTTAATACAGGATTCAATGACATTTTTGCTTTCTTGTTGAGTGGACCTGGTATTACAGGACCTTTTGATTCACCAGCAGGATTTCCTGGTGGGGCAGTCAATATTGCACAAGTTCCTGGTTCATCTCCAGTTTTGCCAATTACGATTAGCTCGGTTAACAATGTTTTGAATGAAGAATTTTATATTGATAATCCATCGAACGTAGTTATCTCAATTAATGGATACACTGTTGTGTTGGAAGCAATGCACCCTGTAACTTGTGGTGAAACATATCATATCAAATTGGCGATTGCCGATGGTTCTGATACCGCATTGGAAAGTATTGTAATTTTAGAAGAAGGAAGTTTCTCTTCTAATTCAGTAGTTGACGTTGATCTTTCTATCAACGTTGGTGGACCTGATGCAAACGTTATTTACGAAGATTGTGGTGAGGCTACTTTGACCTTTACACGTGCAGCGGTTTCAAGTTTGGATGTTGAAGACATGGTTGTTGTTACTTGGAATGGCACAGCACAAATGGGTTCTGACTACAATGTTCTCCCTGATACTATCATTTTCCCAATAGGTGTAGCTTCAGTTAGCTTCAGCCTTGACGCGATTGAAGACGGGCTTTTGGAAGGTTTAGAATCCGTATCTATGGATATTCTGAATCTTGCTGCGTGCAACGGTAGTGGATTGGTTTCGAATTTTGAATTTAGCATTGGTGACGAACCAGAACCTTTGGTAGTAGAGGGCTTTGACACCCAGATTTGCCAAGGAGATATAGCAACTTTAGAACCCACCATTACAGGTGGATATGGTAA
>JBJOKO010000303.1:0-3806 GCA_046046035.1 Bacteroidota bacterium
AGAAAAGCCGCTCCACTCCAGTCTCCTGGCACTGTAACTTCTTGAGCCTTGTATTTTTGACCGGCCTTTATTTCGAATCGTTCGAAGTTTATATTTTTTACATCAACCCCAAATTGCTTCATCACCTCAATGGTCATTAGAACATAAGGTTTTGAAGTAAGATTCGACACTTCCAAGACAGTGTCTTGTTGCGCAACAGGCAAAGACATCAATAGTCCAGTCAAAAATTGAGAAGATAAAGAGCCATCCAATTTCGCGAATCCTCCCTTTAATGGTCCTTTCACTTTTACTGGAAGCAGACCATTATTAGTAGAGCAATCAGCACCTAGTGCTGGTATAACTTTATCGAATTCAGTAAATGGCCGAGTCAGCAAACTGCCAGATCCATTGACTGTGATTGCCTCTTCATGCAGTGCGGCCAAAGGGGTAAATAGACGAGAAGACAAACCACTTTCACCACAAAAAATATCCGTCTTTGGGTTTTTAATTTTAAAATCAGAATTGTTTGGAAAACCACCTTTAATGAAAACATCATTGCCGGATTTTTCAACTACCGCTCCGAGTGATTGAATAACTTCGAGTGCAGCTTGACAATCCGCGCTATCAGGGTAATCACGGATTATGGTTTCTCCGCCTGCCAACAACGCTGCCGCTGCCAAACGTTGAGCAATGCTCTTGCTTCCTGGGGCCTTTACTGTCCCCTTTAGAATTGACGGATAAACTTCTCTCTTCATTCTATTTTTTTCGGCCCAAATAGATACTTGCTATTCCTCCCGAAACAGGAATACAGCGTGTATCAACATAGCCAACTTTTTTCATCACATTAATAAAGTCCTCTCCATCAGGAAAAGATTGAACCGACTCAGGCAAATAAGTATATGCTCTCTTGTCTTTGGAGACCAATTTACCAAGAGTAGGCATGATGTATTTGAAGTAAAGGTTAAATCCTTGTTTGACCGGGAATTTTTTTGGTTTAGAAAACTCCAATACAATTCCGAGTGCACCTGGTTTCAGCACCCGATTCATATCAGAAAGTCCTTTCTCCAAATTCTCAAAGTTTCTAACACCAAACGCTACTGTGAATCCATCAAAATAATTGTCCTCAAAAGGAAGGTTTTCGGAGTCACCACGCTTCAAAGTGATGACCTTGTCATATCCTTTTTCTTTGATTTTTTTTCGGCCAACGTCCAACATTCCTTCACTAATATCTACTCCGATAATTTCAGTCGCACCGAGATTCATTCGCACTGCTTCCATTGCAAAATCTGCTGTTCCAGTCGCAACATCTAAGACACGCTTTGGGTTTTCTTTTTTCAAAATACGAATGGCTTTCTTTCTCCAAAGAATATCAATTCCTAGAGAAAAAAAGTGATTAAGAAAATCATAGCTATGGGCGATGTTATCGAACATCTTTTCCACTTCTTCCTTCTTTCCGCCCTCATTGTAAGGCTTAACTGTATTTTCCATAACTACCAAAAGTGTTTATATCCGTTTTTGTTCTCTTAAGAACAACTTTTATCCCACAATCAAGTCTGCTTCAGGGTATTTGAATTTGTGTTGTGCAAACTTTCCGGCCAGTGCAAACGCAATAGTAAAGGTACCCACACGACCAATAAACATGGAAAGTATAATTACATATTTACCAGTTTCACTTAGAATATTGGTTATGCCCATTGAAAGCCCAACTGTTGAAAAAGCAGAAACTTGTTCAAATACTAAGTCAGTCACTGACCGACCCGGTATTGCCAAAATATGCCACTCTGTAGCACTCAAAATAATTGCTCCAACGAAATTCATGAAGACATAAATTATGGCAATACTGTATGCACTACTTTTTAATCCAGGACCTATTGTTCTTTTCCACAAAACTGCGCGCTCTTGACCTGTCATAACCGCTCGAATATCCGCCCAAATGATGGCAAGGCTAGACGTTTTAATACCACCTCCTGTTGATGTACTACTCGCACCAATATACATCAGCGCTATTGTAATCATTATCGTTGGCACTGAAAGAAGTGCATAATTCACTGTATTATAACCTGCTGTTCTTGGCGTAACAGCTTGGAAAACTGCACCTGTTATTTGTCCAAAAAAACTTTGTCCCGCGAGAGTGTTATTTCTTTCAAAGAAGTAAATAAACACGCTACCAATCACCACTAAAATCAACGATACGTATAGGGCAATTTTTGTAGGAAGTTGAATCTGCTTCCAAGGATGTTTGAGACGGTCTCTGAGTACTTTCGGTTCGAACAAATCGAATATGGCAAGGATACCCAAGGCACCGAGGAAAATCTCGATAATGATTACCCAATGTGCGAGATAATTGTATCGCACTGCTTCATTGTATAGTCCATCAGTAAACAAACTTATTCCTGCATTATTAAAAGCAGACATGGCATGGAAAATAGAGTAGAAAAATTTCTCCCCATTGTCATACCATTGAATATTTGGATCCCAAGTAAAATATAGTGCAAGCGCTCCACCAAACTCAATCATTAAGGTCCATAAAATAACCTTACCAAACATTCCAGCTGCACTGAGAATATTATTTTGCGCAACGAATCCTTCAATCACTTGGTGGTGTCTAACACCAACTCCAACCTTGCTCATCAAAGCTAAAAAGCCACCAAAGGCAATGATATTCGTTCCGCCTAATTTGATCAAGGCGAGAATTACAAACTGCCCTTTAAAGGTAAAAGTGACATGTGGATCAATGGTCATCAAACCAGTCACACACGTTGCTGAAGTAGAAGTAAATAAAGCATCAACAAAAGAAATTCCTGAGGTGGTCATTTCAGGCAGAGTGAGAAGAAAAGTACCACCAAGAATAATGGTCACAAAACTCAATACAAAAATGATCGCGGGATTAAGACGAATACGGGGCAGCAAATCACTATTTCTTACAAACTCCGTGATGACAACAACAAGAAAATATACTTGAATAATTACGGTACTAAAGCCAGCAAAACCGGTCATACCCGCATTTCGAAAAAGACTTTCTATAATCAGCGTATCAAAAAGACTGTAGCTAATTCCTTCTACGATTAGCAAGCCCATCATGACAGCTTCAAACCAAGTGCTCTTTATAAAGCCTATTGGATTAAAATCATAGATAATTTTAATCAGGTAATGTATAATGTAAAAAATAAAAGAGCCTTTAATGATCATTAAAGACAAATGGCGCTCTTGATCATTTAGGGGAAAGCCATAACTCCAGATCATCGTACCAATAGCAAGAATGGTAACGAAGATGTTTAGGGCTTTAAAGGCACCTAACGATTCCTCTTTATTTTTAAATAAAAAGAGATTCGCCTTTTCCCTAAACTGCTGCCAACTCATTCTCCGAGATACTTGATGGCTTCTTCTTGAAGTCGATTCTTATCAATTGGCACCACTCCAACTTTTTCACAAACCAAACCACCCGCAAGATTTGCTAGACGAGAATAGTCCTCGGCACTAACGCCTGCTGCAAGTGATAATGCGGCAACGCTTATAACAGTATCACCCGCACCCGAAACATCATTAATCTCTCTTGGATGCGCATCCTCATGTTTGAAATCTGACTTATCATATACCATCACACCAAGTTCAGAAAGCGTAACCATAGCAGTTTTGCAATTGAGCTTGTCTTGCAATTGACGCATTGCATTTTTCAAACTATCAAAATCATTTCTTTCAAATTCAATACGCAAACCTTCTTTCAATTCTTTCAAATTTGGTTTGAACAGTGAACATCCGGAATAGGTGAAAAAATTATCTTTTTTAGGATCAACAGCTGTTGGAATATTCTTCTCTGTAGCCCAGCC
>JBJOKO010000304.1:0-3802 GCA_046046035.1 Bacteroidota bacterium
TTTCATCTCCCATGATCTAAGCGTGGTCTATCAAATGTCCGATCGCATCATGGTGATGAACAAAGGCAAAATCGAAGAAATCGGCGAAGCAAAACAAGTCTTCCACAATCCAAAATCGGAGTACACCAAGTCGTTGTTGGCGAGCATACCGGGGCGGCAGTTGGTAGTAGGTAGTAGGTGGTAGGTAGTAGGTTTTAGGAATCCGGAATCAGAAATCCGGAATCATTCACTTTCCCATTTTCTAGCCACAGAGATTCCAGAGAAAAACAGAGTTACACAGAGAGCTTAGTTAAGGTCGAAGGATTATAAGCCCCAGAGGGGCGTTCTATGGTAGCAACAAGGATGCGAGTGTTTTTTCAAGCCCTGAAAGGGCGTAATATGTTAGAGGGTATATGGTAAAGGGGAGATTTAAAAAAAGCCAATAGCCAACAGCCAATAGCCAACAGCCAAAATCCTCGATGGTTTGGCTTTTTTTGTTTTAACTTTAGTGCTTTAAATTTTAACTATTAAATTATCAATCGAAATCTCCTTATATCACTTTTCATTTTGTTGTGTGGTGCTGCAACAGCCCAAGACGTCCCTTATTTTAATAATGGATATGATCACCCAATTCAAGGAAACATAACAAGTACGAATGTTATTATCCATGATGACCTCATCGTTGTACCCGGAGTCTATTTGAATGACGGCGGTGTTGGTTATGATATTTGTACCTTCAATTTAGACGGTGAAAATCCAGAATGGACTACCGTACTCGACTCCTCTCAATACATTATTTACATGAATTATTCCGATGCATGTTTTGAAAACAATAATGGAAATATTGTTCATTCTACGCGATTAGACGGCATTGCTTCTCTGTTGGAATACAACATCGAAAGCGAAGTTGTCGGAATTACAAACAATAGCGAGATGGATAGTTATGAAACAGCTATTCAATTAGAGAGTGGAGGATATGTAGCCGCATCTATCGATAATAGTTCAGATAGTGTGCGTATTGATTGGTACACACAAAATTTTGAATTCTTGAATGGGGTAACTTTCAACCCTTTCTCTTGGAATGTGTTTTACCGCGTAAGCAGAATCATCGAATTACAAAACGGAGACATCTTATTGAGTGGATATGCTATAGACGAAACACCTGAATTGAATTATAACGGCAATCAATATGTTTGCAGAATGACGCCAATGGGTGAAATTGTTTGGGTGAACACTTTTGATTTTGACTATTACGATTGGACTATCTATCCGGTAGAGGAGGATAATGGTGGTATTACTGCTTTCTTTGGACACGTTAACTGGGTCGAGGATCCGGACGGCTATCGCGAATACTATCATGGTCAAATTGGCACAATGGAAATCGACCCGGTTAGCGGCGATTCTAGCAATGTGATTTTACTTGAAGAGGAGTTGTACTATTATTGGATTTCAGATTTCCAACACACTCCTGATGGTGGTTATATAGGATCTGGGCAGTATATTGACAATGATGAAGCATTACCTAATTCCTCTTTTCTAATTAAGTTCGATGAAAATCGTCAAGTTGAATGGTTTAAAAAGGTTGATTTCATTTCGGATCTTGGTGCTCCAGTGCAAACATCTTATCTATGGGACATAGAGGTTCTGCTGGATAGCAGTATTGTTGGTGGTGGATATTGGTTTTCGGGAACAGGCGCTGGCGTCTTCCCATGGGTATTTCGGACTGATGCATGTGGGGATTTGATGTGGAATAATTGTGGTGTCACATCTTATACTGAAATCGACAAACAGGATTTCACAGTTTATCCCAATCCTTTTTCTGATCATCTTACCATAGAAATTCCAATTCAATCAGATGAGTTGGAAATAAGAGATCTCAGCGGCAAATTGGTCTTACAACAAAAAACTTTTTCAGTACAACAACTCACCCTCGACCTCAGCAACCTCCCGGCAGGAGCATACATCCTCACGATCAACACCAGTGAAGGTAAAATGAGTAAAGCCATACTGAAGTAGTGTGCTAGTGTGCTAGTTTGCTAGTGTGCTAGAGTTAGAGGGGCAGTGGAGTAGAGAGGCAGTGCGGTAGTTTGGTAGTAGGTGGTAAGTAGGAGGTAGTGGGTAATCAGTAACTAGTAATCAGTAACCAGTCACCAGTCACCGGTCGTTGGTCACTCCACTACCACGTCATATTTCGTCAAAAGTCCGAGCACCGCGGGATAGGAGAATTTTGCTTTTTTGATTTTGTTGATTTCGGGATTAATCAAATAGTTTATTGATGTGCGGAGATCTGCTTTTTCGAGATTGGTTCTGTCGAATGTTGCACCTGATAAATCACATCGATCGAAAAGAACACCGCTTAAATCTGATTCGCTGAAATCGACTTCTACGAGTTTGCAATTTTGAAATTTCAAAAGCTTTAATATCAAATATTGAAATCCACAATGATTCAGAATGCAGTCGGTAAAACGGATGGCAAGCCCGAGTTTATTGCAGTTGCTAAATTGCAGTCCAAGGAGCTTACAATTGTCAAAACTAATTTTTCGAAAAGCTGTTTGACTCAACGTTGCCATGCTAAGGTTGCAATTGACAAATTCGCATTGATCGAATCGAACATTTGCCAGGTCGGAGTTTGAGAAATCACAATTCAAAAAGGAGCAATTTTCATAATCTCCTTTTTCCAATCCTCCAGTAAAATCAACCTTGTCAAAGGTCTCATCAATGTGATATGACATGCAATTATTTTTTTGATGCAATGAAAGCGAATAGTCCAGAAATGAGAAATAATGGGCCGGAAATAATGATGAATGTGAGTAAATCGAATTTGCCCCAAGCAAAGACGATGTAAGCTAGTCCAAGCAGGGCGAAACCTATTGCACCCCATTTTTCATTTTTCCAAGCAACAATAGCAACAATTAGGACAAGAAATGAAGGAAGTAAATTCATCATTAGAGCAATCAAAAGATCACTTCCAGAGCGCCCCTCATTAAATACATCTAGCGCAAAAAGACTCAAAAATATAGCCACCAATATGCTCAATATCCGAGTCGACCATTTGAGAATTTCCATGTTCGTATTCTTTGCTGTCAAATATAGCGGAGATTGGTAGATGGTAGTTGGTTGTAAGTAGCAGGTAATAGGTTTTAGGAATTCGAAATCCAGAATCCGAAATCATTTGGGTTCACTTGGGTTCATTTGTTTCCACTTGGTTTAACTTTTTCACTGCCTCACCGCCACACCGCCACACTCTCAAACTACCACACTACCAAACTACCAAACTATCTAACTATCTTTGACACCTATTATAGCATTGTCATGACAGATAAGTTTAAGCTCTTAGAGCAAAAGATAGCTGAGGCCCAATTGGGTGGTGGACAGAAACGTATTGATTCTCAACATAAAAAAGGCAAGTTGACCGCGCGTGAGCGTATCAACTTTCTTTTGGACGAAGGTTCTTTCGAAGAACTCGGAATGTTGGTTACCCACCGCTCTACAAACTTCGGATTGGACAAAGAGATTTACCTCGGAGACGGCGTTGTAACGGGCTACGGCACTATTCAAGGTCGTTTGGTCTATGTTTTCTCACAAGACTTTACGGTAATGGGCGGTTCGCTCGCGGAAGCACATGCTGAGAAAATCTGCCGTGTTATGGACTTGGCAATGAAGAATGGTGCACCTGTTATCGGTCTCAATGATAGCGGCGGGGCGCGCATTCAAGAAGGCGTTGTTTCTCTTGGAGGCTATGCTGACATTTTCTACAAAAACGTACAAGCAAGTGGTGTTGTTCCACAAATATCAGTGATCATGGGTCCATGCGCTGGTGGAG
>JBJOKO010000305.1:0-3782 GCA_046046035.1 Bacteroidota bacterium
TTCTTAATCGACCAATAATATTAGATCATGAGATATACGCAATTATCAGCGGCACATTATACAGCCAATAGAAAACGCTTTGCAGCACAAATGAAAGATGGTGGTTTAGCCATTTTCTGCAGCAATGATATTTATCCTACAAGCGCCGACGGACACCTTGCATTTAAGCAAGCTTCTGACATTTTTTACTTGACAGGTGCTGATCAAGAAGAGACAGTTCTCGTTCTTTTTCCTAATGCATTTCTTCCACAAAACCGTGAAATTCTTTTTGTAAAAGAAACGAATGATCACATCGCTGTTTGGGAAGGTGCTAAATTGAGCAAGGTTCAAGCCCGCGAGCAGACAGGCATTCAGAACATTCAATGGGTAAGTGATTTTGAAAAAGCAATTCACGTACTATTGAATGAAGCGAAATGTGTTTACTTGAATTCAAACGAACATACACGCGCAACCATTGAAGTAGAAACGCGCGAAATGCGTTTTTCCAATTGGTTTAGAAATAAATATGCGCACTATCAAATTGAGCGTTCAGCGCCTATTATGCATGCTTTGCGTGCCGTGAAGGACAACGAAGAAATTGCTCAATTACAAAAAGCAATCGACATCACTCGCGGTGGTTTCGAACGCGTAATGAAGATGATCAAGCCAGGCGTGATGGAATACGAAATCGAAGCAGAATACTCGCACGAATTCCTTCGTAATGGTTCACGTGGTTTCGCTTACACTCCTATTATAGCATCTGGCTATAGCGCATGTGTTTTGCATTATATCGATAATGACAAACCATGCAAAGACGGCGATTTGCTGTTGATGGATGTAGGTGCAGAATACGGAAACTACAATGCAGATATGACGCGTTGCGTGCCTGTAAACGGCAAGTTTACACCACGCCAAGCTGAAGTATACAACGCCGTTCTTCGAGTGATGAATGCTGCAACAGAATTGCTTCAACCAGGTGTAATGATGCATGAGTATCATCGCCAAGTCGGAGAGTTGATGACGAAAGAATTAATCGATCTCAAACTCATTACCGCGGAAGATGTGAAGAATGAAAATAAAGATTGGCCTGCGTATAAAAAATACTTCATGCATGGTACTTCTCACTTCCTTGGTCTGGATGTACACGACGTCGGAAATTGGGCCATTCCAATTCAAGAAGGTAATGTGTTCACAGTAGAACCAGGCATTTACATTCGTGAGGAAAACCTAGGTATCCGTATAGAAAACAATATTGTGATTAAGAAAGGCGGCAACATAAATATGTTCAAAGACTTCCCAATTACTGTGGAAGAAATTGAAGCTGCTATGGCAAAATAATGTGCCTATTGGTGCAAAAAAAGAACCCCCCGTTGTCTTCGACAACGGGGGGTTTTCTTTTCAATCAATCTCAATTCTGCTTAATCCATCTCAACGTATAAACCATATCATCCGACACAAGCGAAATGATATAACTTCCACTTGGGATGTCATTGAATATTTGCTGTGTTGTCAAACTTTCATCAAGTAGAATCTTCGAATCATAAATCAACTTACCATCCATTGACATCATCTTCATTTGAACAATCTTATTGGTCCAATGATCTGTAAATTGAATATTCAATTCTTCAGTTGAAGGATTAGGATAAATTGAAGGTGTAGCTTCTAAATACTCCGTATTCGTCGCATCTTCAGAAAGAAAATTCGAACCAGTAACTGTTTTACAGCGGGACGCAGAAGATCCACATGAATTTATAGCAGTAACACAAGCCGTTCCTGTCAATACTCCTGGTAAAATAGAAATGGTAATGGTCCTTGTTCCCTGACCAGTCAAAATCGACATTCCACTTGTGACTGTCCAATTATACGATGTTGCAGAAAAAACTGTCGGTACAGAAAGTGTTTTTGTGAATAATGGAGCTGGTCCTATTGTAAGTGTAATAGGTGCAGGTTGAGGTGGCACGCCTGAAATAGCAAGCGTTAATGGAAACGAAACACAACCTTGAGAATTAACAGCGCGACATGAAATTGTTCCCGAACAGAAATTCGAATTATAAGAAATCGTTACTGTATTTCCGGTAGCATTTCCAACTACTCCTGACATGTAAGGGGTTGTCCACTCATAAGAAGTAGCACCAGCCACAGCAGGCACAGTGTAGACTTTTTGTGTGCCACGAACGCCCGTTGTAGCTCCAGTCATACTGCCTGTCATAACAAGAGGAGAACGATTTACTTGAATCATACTCTTCAAGCGTGTGCCACAAGGTGTAATTTCATTCACCAAAATAGTGCCTGTTGTGAATGAACTTGAATAGCTAACAAAAACCAAGTTTCCTGCAGTAAAAGAAAAAGACAATCCAGTTGGATAAACTATCTGATTTTGAAACAAAGGATTCGACGGCGGAGTAACGCCAATTGAAAACATTCCACTTCCAGAATTATTGATACATGAAGATGTAATTGTTGCTGAAACCAAACCACCATAATATTCAAACGAAACAACATTTGATGAAATAATAATTCCACATTGATTGATTACAGCTTGAACAGTATTCACTCCATCAATTAAACCACTAGTGCTAAAAGAAAGACTATTGATCGGATTAGTCACACCATTTACTTTCCAAGAAATTACATCAGCAGTGCTCTTACCGTTAGTAATTGCCGCAGTAAAACTAGCAGAAGATGTGCAAATAGGACTTGTCCCATTTAGTTGAATTGATATGGTTGTTGCTGCTGTTCCGAAGCGTTGGTGACCCGTCTGACTGCATGAGTTATATGTTGCACTTCTATTCAATGCATCATTTGCACCAGCAATATCATTCGGATGCAATGTGCGAAGTGTAAATCCTGTATTTACTGCACCACGCATTACTTGCGTTCCATTCAACAATGAACTCACGTGCGATAATCCAACTAGATGACCGAATTCATGAAGTACAGTTGTTTCCAAGTCTATTGTTCCCGCAGGCGCATTTGCCGTTAAGAGATTCCATGGAAAAGTGATTTCAACACCTGATGCATTCAATGACGTTGGAATATTATTAATAATCATATCAACTTCCAATGCGAGAGGTTTGAATCCACCTGAAAAACAACTTGTCGAAACGAGGTTATTACCACGCGCCAACACTCCCACTGGAAGCGGGAAACTTGCATCAGAGGTAACAGCATTGACTTGATCTGCAACAGTATTATTCGCAGTTGTTGCCAACGGATTGAAATTCCACTGAACAGATGTAGCGCATATCCATGTTCCCATTGCTCTTTTTACAATATCACTTGCAGTAGAACCGATGCCTGAAAGATTAGAATTAAATCTAAAATCAAATCCTCCAGTACCATTGTTAAATCCATGATTCAACACAGAGCAGGTATCAGGTGAAAGTGTAGAAGCTAAATTGAAAAGCGCATAGTTAACTGTCAAATTCGTGGTAGTAGTAAATGATTCATTCGTTGAATTAACCACCTTGATAGGACCACTACCAGCAGTGTGATTGCTGTTTAAACCAACGAGAACACTTGGTACAGCTACTTTGATTTGTGTGTCTGTCCATTGAATATAATCCGTATTTAATCCTTGTCCAACGTTATTTGTGATTGCAGATGTAAACTCTACACGGCCTGTGCCACGTACGTTTCCGAAGCCACTACCATTGATTGTAAGAATTTGTTTTGTTCCAGCAGTAACAGTAGTTGGAGAAAAAGAAATCACATTTACAGGAAGCGCATTTGGATTTACGTTCTCATCATTATTCAAAATAATGCTGCGATTCGAATCAATTGTTCTTTCGAATTCAGAGATA
>JBJOKO010000306.1:0-3780 GCA_046046035.1 Bacteroidota bacterium
GAAGAAGAAGCGTATGGGTGATCAGTTGATTTTTGAGTCGAATTCGTTCGATACCTTGCTGAATATGGCGGATGAGTTTGGCGGATTGACAGTATTGCCGGAATTGTATGTGCGTTCTATGTCGCCGGAAAGAAAGAAGAAGGTTTTTCAGTTTGTAGCTCCTTATCCGGTCAGGGAGATTAGTCTGATGGTGAGTCGCCCGTTTGTGAAGTCGCGTCTTGTGCAGGTGCTGGCGGATGAAATTAAGGGTGTGATTCTTCCGTTGTTGATTACTGAGTCGATTAAGAAGAGTGATCAGGTGATTGTCCGGAGTTAACGATAGCTGCGATTCATAAGAATAATCCATTTTATTGTAAGTTTGAGAAATATATGATGTGTTTGATGAAGATGCCTTTATTCGCTTATGATAATGCCGGTCTACGAAGATTTGTTGCTGTGAAGTTTATGGCGATCGCTGCTTTATTCTTGTTTTTTTCAGATGTAAAGGCTGCCGTTAAAAGCAATGAAAAATATCTCAAAGTCTCTGCTTTAAATGGGGAGCAAAAGAAGATGTATGCGTTAATGAAGGAGTGTATCATGCTTAAGGCGAGAGACTCCTTGAACATTCATTTGTTTTCATCTTGTAAGATGGAAGAAGATGAAACGCAAATTGTAATTACTACATGGATTTATGATCGTCCGGTGTATACCAATTGTAGTTTCAGTGGAAAGGGTGCGACTTCTTCGGCAATTCTTCGGATTAAAAAGTGGAAGGAGGAGCCCGAAATAGTAAGTGGTGTTACAAATAATCCCAGAGGGGGAGGTGGTACCGGGAATGGGTCAGGGACAGGTCGCTATGCTACTACTGATCCCGAAGTTGAGAAAGTAGTCAGGTACTACCTTGTGGTGAGAACTG
Source organism: Bacteroidota bacterium (assembly GCA_046046035.1). GTDB lineage: Bacteria > Bacteroidota > Bacteroidia > Flavobacteriales_D > Sanyastnellaceae > JAIXWP01. The sequence goes on from JBJOKO010000306.1 coordinate 896, forward strand.
AATCGATTTCTGAGGGTCGTTCAAAGGGTATTGTTTTGTCGAAGCAGTTGGAGAAGCCTTATTTTAAAGAGAAATACGATGAAATGTCATTCGCATTGATTTCGAGTCAGCATCGTTTGGACTCTGCCTATTATCGTCGTTTTGTCGGTAAAGTTGAGTATGTAGATAAGGAAGTAGCGATTGTTAGAAGAGATACTTTGGCCGGTGTTGTTGATCCGGATGGAAAAGTATTGATCCCGTTTGAATACCAAAGTTTATCGGCTACAAAAGCCGGATTCCTGGCGCGGAAGGATAAAAAAGTTTTCTTCATTGATTTGTCGAATAAAGTAATCAGTGATAAATACGATAAGGTGGAGTATACTCATCGCTGCGATTATCCGGATATCAAAAATTACCTTAAAGTAAAGAAGGATGGCCGTTATAATTTTGTGGATTCATTGTTTCGTCCGATGTTGCCTCCGGATTATTCAGATCTGAATTTTCTGTATATGCGTCCAACAATACTGATTGGCAAAATGGAAGAAGGGAAGGTGCTTATTAGTTGTAGATCATGGGAGCCTATTGGTAAAACTTATGAAGACATAGTAAAAGTTGATGACTCGTTGCTGTTTGTCACAGAGAATGGTAAAACGGGAATCATCGATAAAAACGGTGTGGTTTATGCAGAAATGATCTATGATTCGATTGGACTGGAGATTAGCAATTATCCAATACTTATATATGTAATGAAGAAGGATGGCCGGTACGCACTTTATAAAAATGCAAAATTCCTGACGGATTTTAAGTATGATACTTTCAGAAGACTCGGTTCATATTATATAGTGTCTGTTGATGGAAAGTTTGGATTGATCACAGCTGAAGGTCGGGAGTTGACAGCATTGAAATATGAATCGATAAGCGCTGATAAAAAGTTGAAAGAATATACAGGAGTTATCCAGGGAAAATCAGAAGCGATTGCATTGCCTGTCCCTTGAATGATGCATTATGAATGTTTTATTTCCAGTCGAAATTTTATTCTTTTTCATATATCAAAGAGATATTTTGTACGTTTACATAGTTAATTATTGAAGGATTCGGAAATGAACAAAGATGTTATAGCTTTTAATGCCCGACAGACACCCGAGGATCAACTGATTTGTGATCTGTTAGCTACGGAAATCAATAAACACTTGCCTGAAGCAGAGAATAAAATCTGGCATGCGATTCCTGTCTGGTTTCTTGATGGTAATCCAATTGTGGGTTACAGTAAATTGAAGGACTGCGTTCGATTACTTTTCTGGAGTGGACAGTCTTTTGAGGAGGATGGCCTCGCTAATGAAGGGAAGTTTAAAGCTGCAGAGATACGCTATACCTCTGTTAAACAAATAAAGAAAACTGATTTGAAGCGTTGGATCCACAAATCACGAGAGATCCAATGGGATTACAAAAATATCGTGAAGCGTAAAGGTCGGTTAGAACGTTTGAAATAGATTTCATTTTTGCCTTTTTGGGATTACCTGCCCGGATAGGGGGACGCAGGTTTAACTCGCCTTTAATTATAACTTTTGAGTCAAGACATTGTTGTGAATTATAGTGCATACAATATAACTAAGCTTCAAAATGTGTATATTTGGTTCTAATAAGTGTGCAGTAAGTATAACTCAATTTCTTTGATATTATGGGGTCTTTTTGGAATCAAATAATTATACATACCACGCTGAGGTATAAAAAAAAGCAACCTGGTGGATTGCAAGGTATTTCTTCCTTTCAACTTGCAAAAGGTTACCGTGAATTAATGATTTCTATAAAAGGATCACTGAAGGATTTTTTATTGATCACCATTGGCATATTTTCCGCTTCATTTGGTTTTAAAGGCTTCCTGTTAACCAATCACTTTATTGATGGCGGAGCAACAGGTATTTCCTTACTGATAAATGCACTCACGAATATCCCATTGGCAGTATTGATCATTTGTGTGAATCTTCCATTCATGATTCTGGCTTATTATGTAATGGGGAAAACTTTTGCCATAAAAACTGCGCTTTCAATCTGTGGGCTGTCGCTTGTTTTAGCTACAGTTACCTTCCCGAATGTTACGAATGATAATCTCCTCGTAGCGATTTTCGGAGGGTTCTTTCTGGGTGGTGGTATTGGATTTGCTATCCGTGGCGGTTCTGTGATTGATGGGACAGAAGTGTTGGCGATCTATCTCAGTCGTAAACTGGGAATGACGATTGGTGATATCATCATTGCATTGAATGTGATGATTTTTGGTACGGCCGCTTATTTTTTGGGGATTGAAGTGGCGATGTATTCGATGATTACTTATCTGGCAGCATCCAGAACGCTTGATTTTATAGTGGAAGGCATCGAAGAGTATATAGGAGTGACAATAGTAGCTGCGAAGAGTGAAGAGCTTAGGGAGATGATTACGCAGAAACTAGGTCGTGGTGTGACTATTTATAATGGTAAACGCGGATTTGGAAAACGTGGCGAGTCGAAGGAAGTAGATGTGATTTATACAGTCATCACACGGCTGGAGTTGAATAAGCTGAATATTGAAATTGAAAAAATTGAACCGACCGCTTTTGTGGTTATGAATAGCGTGAAGGATATTAAAGGTGGAATGGTGAAGCGGCGTCCATTGAAGCATTGATTGGATTTCTACTTTTTTCAATGGCTGAATTTATGCTGACATTGATTATCGAATATATGTCCGGAAAATGATTGTTGGCAAGTAGTCCTTACGATGAAATAGAAGGAAATCTTATTCTTCAAACTTTTTTAATGTGACCGTTGTGCCATCGAATTCAGCATACATAAAGTGGTTGATCCATTCTCCAAGGTTAATGTATCTACTCTTGTTTCCAATGTTAATGTCGAGGGGAAGATGTCGGTGTCCGAAG
>JBJOKO010000307.1:0-3775 GCA_046046035.1 Bacteroidota bacterium
GTGATCCAGAAGATGAAATGTATTTCGCCAATAAAAGACCGACACCAATTTTAGAAAACTCAGATGGTTGAATACCGAAATCTCCGATACCAAACCACGCTTTTGCACCATTGACTTCTTTACCAATTATCAATACCAAGACAAGAAGCAACACAAAGAATCCATAGATGAATATGGCGAGTTTGTTGAAGAAATCACCTTCTACATACAGCGTCATCAGAGCAAGAAAGAACGACACCATTACCCAAATAAATTGCTTCCCGTATTCTTGACTAAAGTCAAAAAGATTGGGATGCAATGGGTCATAGGCCGCACTATAAATATTCATCCACCCAAATAGAACCAACGCGATATAGATAATCAACGTGGTCCAATCTAGACGTTCGAATGCTAATGACTGGTTATCTTTCACTGATCAAGGAAGTTTGCTTCTTTAATTCTCTTCTCTGCAGCTACGTTGGTAATTGTATCTGTCAAATATTTTTCTATCATCAAGCTTGCAATCGGCGCGGACCATGTACCACCGAATCCTGCATTCTCCACATACACGCTCAACGCAATCTTAGGATTATCCTTTGGTGCAAAGCACACGAATACTGCGTGGTCTTCTCTTGGCTCATTTTGAACTGTACCTGTTTTACCACAAATAACAATATCTTTCAATTTCGCACGAGACGCCGTTCCTCCTGGCTCAAGTACTTTTTCCATTGCATTAATTACCGTGCGGAAATGCGCAGTATCAATTCCAGTATCATAGCGCACAAGGAATTCATCACGTGGCTTTCCGCCAATTCCTATTTGCTTCACAGTGTGAGGAGGAACATACCAACCTCTATTTGCGATAATACATGCGAGATTGCACATTTGAATTGGCGTAACGAGCATTTCACCCTCACCAATACTCAATGAGTAAATCGTAGAATAAGCCCATTGCAATTCACCATACCATTTATTGTAGTAAGCGACTCCGGGAACAAGTCCTGTTTTTACACCAGGAATATCTGTTTTCAAATTACTTCCAAATCCAAAACGTTGGATGTGTTCTTGCCAAACACCTAATCCAATTCGTGCGTCTTTAAAACGACTTGTGACATCGCGATCGCCTTCTACCACACGTTGCATCACGCCTCTGAAATAAGGATTGCATGAGTGTACAATCGCCATTTCAAGATCGTCCATGCTATGCGAACCGTGACATCCAATGATTCCTCTATTACATGCGATTCTTGTTTCTGGAGTAATCGCACCAATTTGCAAAGCAGCAAGTGATTGTGCCAATTTGAAAATCGAGCCAGGTCGATACTGAGCTTGTGTAGCACGATTGAAGAGAGGTTTTTGTTTGTCTGTATTGAGGACATTAAAATTATGTCCGCGTGCTCTACCTACAAGTAAGTTTGGATCATACGTAGGTGCACTTACAAGAGCAAGAATTTCACCTGTTGCAGGTTCTATCGCAACGATACAACCGCGTTTATTTTGCATCAATTCTTCGCCATAGCGCTGTAGTTCTGCATCAATGGTTGCGATAAGATCTGTTCCTTCAACTGCTGCGATATCGAGACTTCCATCGGCAACGTTTCTTTCAATACCAAGGTTATCTCTGAAGACATACTTCACACCGCGGGTACCGCGAAGTTCTTCTTCGTATGATTTTTCGATACCACTTTTTCCGATGTAATCACCTCTTCTGTAATCGGGTTTGCTTTCGAGTTCACTTTTTCCAATCTCCGCAACGTCGCCTAGGAGTAAGGCTCCAATTGATTGAGGATAGATTCGAAGTGTACGAGGTGTACCAAAAAATCCAGGATACTTATATAATTCTTCAGAGATACGTGCGTACTCTGGAGGAGTCATTTGCTTGATAATAGTTGAAGGCTTGTACTTTACGTTAGGCCATGACACCGCTTTTTTCAAACCAGAAACCAGTTCTTCTTTTGTCAATTTCACAAGAGAACAAAAGGCAAGTGTATCAAATGGTTTTACATCTTTTGGAAGAACCATCAAATCGTAAACGGTTTGATTGGTAACTAGCAATCTTCCTTTTCTATCATAGATAAGTCCACGAGAAGGATAGACGATGACCTCTTTTTCAGTAAGTGCAGTTCCCTTGTTTTTCCAGTCAGGATTGAGGACTTGTAGCGATAGCAATCTCAGGGAATAGATTATTCCGATGACCACTACGATCAAGATGATTGTTATTCTCCTCCCGTCAAGGTTCACTGTTCAGAGCTTTTTGATGTAAAGATCAAGTATTGACCAATGGTCATTAAGAACAAGGTTGCTGCGCTACTGAGGATGATGTGAAGAAGTTGATAGAAGAAATCGCTGAAGCGAAGAACTTCTAAAAAGAAAAGCCAAGTGTGATGTGCGAAGGTGAGAATACCCGCAAATGTTAGATACCAAGCCAAGCCCATTTTCTGAACTGTTGGTCGCATCGAAACATCGTATCCTTCGCGAGGAGAGAAAAGTTTTTGAACGATGGGTAATAAAAATGCAAGGAAAAGACAAGCTGAAGTATGAAGTCCTGGAGGGCCAGTAAACAAATCCATTATCCAACCTACAGCGAATCCGATAAGAAGAATAAGCCATCGTGGCGTATTGAAGGGCAACATCAGAATTCCAAAAATATACACCCATGGAAGAATAAGTCCATCCACTGGCTGCATCCTATTTACGACAAGACTTTGAAGTAAAATCAGGAAAGCGATTCGAAATATGTTAATGAGAATCTGTATCGCCATCGAGCGCTCTTACTTGTTGTAATAATGAATCTTGTTCTTCTTTAAATTGATCATTAACTACTTGTACGTAGCTAAGTTTTCTATAATCTGTACTCAACCGAATGGATATTCGGTGGAAATTTTCTTCTGCTCTATCGTCCATTGCTGAAACATATCCAACAACGATATTACTCGGAAAGTGCGATGAATAGCCGGAAGTAACAACAGTGTCACCAATAGCTACTGGAACGTGTTTTGGAATTTCCTTCACGTTTGCAATTTCAGAATCAAAACCTGGCCACACGAGAAGACCAAAGTCTCCGCTGCCTTTCATCTTCACACTACCTTGAAATTTACTGTGAAGTACGGGCATTACCACAGAGAAATGATCGCTTACACTGCTAACGATTCCAACGATTGAACCGTTTGCGATAACACCCATTTCTCTTTTTATTCCGCCAACAGAACCTCTATCAATAGTAAGATAGTTGCGTTCTCTATTCAATGTAGTGTTGACCACTTTTGCTGTTCTATAATCATATCTCATTTTCACGAGCGTATCATTATAGTGGAGCATAACAGTATCAATCACGAGGTAATTACCTGGGAGTTGGCTTCTGAGTAGGGCGTTTTCGAGAGAAAGCTGGTCGTTGATTTCACCGAGAGCAAGATATTCCTTGAGCTGAGCTCTTTTGGAATAGATGCTACCGACCCAATCACGGCTGTGATTGATGAATTCAGCTTTATGAAAATTATTGCTAGTAAAAAGTACGTAAAGCGCGAAACCCTGAAGTACGAGGAAAATCAAGAACACATAGAACCGGTGAATCAGTGCAAGGATGTTTCTCATTTACTACCACTTCTAGAATTATCCAATCAACACGGGGTGATTACGCACCACGCATCAAGAATTGGAACTTGTTTACGTTTTTCAAAGCGATACCTGTACCACGAGCAACAGCGCGCAATGGATCATCAGCTACGTGTACTGGAAGTTTCGTTTTCATAGAAATACGCTTGTCCAATCCACGAAGTAATGCACCGCCGCCTGCTAG
>JBJOKO010000308.1:0-3756 GCA_046046035.1 Bacteroidota bacterium
ACAACAGAATTGCGCGATAAATTGGATAACAACATCAAACAATTCAAAGCAGGAATCAAAGCAGCTGGTTTCGACATTAAAGATGGCGATTCTGCAATTGTTCCTGTGATGCTTTACGACGCAAAACTTTCTCAAGATTTCGCAGACAAATTGCTCACTGAAGGGATATATGTGATTGGATTCTTCTATCCAGTTGTTGCTAAAGGACAAGCGCGTATTCGCGTTCAACTTTCTGCAGCTCACGAACCTGAACATATTGATCGCGCTATTGCAGCGTTCACTAAAGTGGGTAAAGAACTTGGAGTGATTAAATAATCACTCATGAAAAAATTTGATTTCATTATCATAGGCCAAGGCATTGGAGGCAGTGTCTTGGCTTTTTCTTTATTAAAAAAAGGAAAATCAGTTCTTGTTATTGATGATGGTTACAAATCGTCATCGAGTTTCATTGCGGCTGGATTGTGGAATCCAATTGTTTTCAAACGTCTTTCTAAGTCGTGGTTTATCGATCAGTGTATTGAAATCGCGTATCCATTTTATAAAGAGCTTGAAGACGAATTAGGCGTTTCCTTTTTTCATAAAAAAAGATTGATTCGCATTTTTCCTGATCAACGTTCGGCGAATGATTTTGATGAAAAATCAGAGAATCCCGAATACAAAGCGTACATCAATTCTACCAGTGTTTCTATTCCCGATGTGAATCAACCATTTGGAAATGGCATCGTGGAAAACGCCGGCTGGTGCAACATTCCCGTGTTTCTAAATAATTTCAGAGAATATCTTATTGAGCGCGATTCCTTTTTTCAAAATGATTTTGATGAAGAAAAATTGGTGAACGTCGATGGTGAGTGGCAGTATGAAAATTTTGCTGCAGAGAAAATTATTTTCAGCACCGGCTCAAAAATGCTTTCGAGTAAATTCTTTGGACACTTGCCTTTGGTTCCGAACAAAGGTCAAGTATTAAGAATAAAATTTGAAGGTCAAAAAGTCGATGAGTTGATTAACTACGGCAATTTCCTTTTACCAGTTGACAATGGCGAATATCGTTTGGGAGCAACGTATGAACTGAACGATCCGAATCCGAACATCACAGAAGAAGCCCGTATAAGCTTTTTGGAGGGCCTTAAAGACATTTTACCCTACACTCCTATAATCTTAGACCACGAAGTCGGTTATAGACCCACAGTGCGCGATAGAAGGCCTTTGCTCGGCGAGCATCCCGCGCACAAAGGCATGTATATCTTCAATGGGCTAGGATCCAAGGGTGTTATCCAAGCGCCATACTGCGCGCACCATCTTGTGCAGCACTTACTGGAAGGGGTTGTGATTGATAAAGAAATGAGTATCTCCCGTTTCCGGTGACCAACGACTAACGACTGGTGACTGGTGACTAATTACTGGTTACTGGTTACTGGTTACTTATTACCTACAACCTATTACTTACTACTTATAGCTTATAGCCTATAGCTTATAGCCTATAGCTTACGGCTTACAGCTTATAGCTTACGGCTTATAGCTTACAGCCTAAAGCCTATAGCTTATGGCCTCCTGCAGTACCGCCACATCAATATCTTTTAGCGCTTTAAAACTAATACAATATCCTGTGACTTTGGCTTTCCCGATGCGGTCGCTGTATGTTTTTGGAAGGAAGTTCTTGTCTTCTATTCCCATGATGTAAACAGAAATTCCTTTTGTGTTTGCGCTTAATCCAACTTTGTAAAACTCTCTAGTTGATCCATCCGCGTAGTTGATGTTGTATGAACCGTAACCGATATTTGGATTGGAGACTATCTTTCCTTCTTCATTCTTGCCATCGAGAAACCAGAGTTTGCTGTCGGGTTTCACTTTCATTACCAAGTTGTGTATGGCATTCATATCAGAACGTTTTTGTTCTGGCTGTTCAGCGATGTAATTATCGATTTGTTTTTGAATGCTCATAATGAATGAATAAAATTTTTCAGAAACTAAGATAGTGGAACCACTTAGTGCATGCATCCAATGAAAATCTCTGATTTCAGTTTGTATGCTTTTTTATCGAATACACGAACAATAGTAAGTGCGCTATCTGCGCTTTGCTCTGTCTCATAAATACCCGCGACTAAAGCCATGGTACGTTCGCCTGCCTTTTCTTGATAAAAGTCCAGATATTCTAGGCTTAAATCTGAAGTTGGGAATCTTCTTGGGAAATAAGAACCAGCATAAAGTTCATCTTCATCATCGTCTGGCAGCACGATTTCATTTTTCTTTTTGTTAAAATAGCGACCCATGGTATCGATTGGCCAATTCATTTTGGAATGGATGTTCATCATCTTTTTGCGAAGCAGAAAATAGTCTTTACTTGTATCTGCCACTACCAAGAAGTAAGTTGCGTAATCATAGTCGATGGTGTCTACTGCGCTTTCGGATTCGCCTTCTAATTCAAGGGAGTCAACAACACTTGTAGAAGTATCATTCGTAATTAATGCTGTATCCGTTGGTACAACCATAGAAACTGGGTTGTTGCATGCTGAAATTGCAAATGCCAATAATAAAATTCCTATTGCTTTCATTGAGTCATTCTTTTCTTTATCCAAGCTTTCAACCCGTTCTCAACTAGGAGAAGCGATATGAAAACAAAACAAACGACAATAATCGTTCTAATTGCTATAAGTTGTAATACTTGCTCTGTAAAATCTTCGTTTAAGCATGACCAAAAATAAACAAGGGCTATAGATTGAATATTCAGTAACAAGCCAACAAAAAATAAAAGAGGAAACTTTTTCCCGATTCTAGAATCCAATAAAACTAAGGGCGCAAAATAGACCAACAACGCAAAGAAATACAGAGTTTCATGATCTAAAGAAGACTCCATTTGGAAATTTGCTAAGGTTTCATTTCTGAAAACATAGATCAAAAACTCAATAAACCTTATTACTGAATATATAATCATAAGCCATCGAACAGCCTGAATGGTCCAATCAGTGCTTAATCTATCTTTGAAAAAAAATCTAACTAATGCAATAAGCAATACCACTAAATAGATTCCATCGATTAGAAAATCATAAACGAATTTACCCATTGTTATGTGGCATTAAATTATCCGAAACTTCAAGTTGCTCTTGACTTGTTTCTTTGCAAATAGCAATGAGCTTTTGAATATCCGAATCCAAATATTCATCTCGATTGATTGACACCGTTTTTCCTGATTTGAATGTTAGGATCAAATCATTGGAAAAACCTAACAACTTCAATTTTGTCAATTCAGTCAAATCATGCGTAACCGTTTGAGCGTAATTAGCAATCAACGAAGTTCCATTGACAACCAAGTTCATCGGTTTGTATTTCTCAACGATTAATTTGAGAATAATTATAAAAACTACAATCAAAAAAGCTGAACTGAATTTTAGGAAGCTTAAACTGTCATTAGCAATGATGCTAATTATTTGTAGAATAACAATCAGGATCAAGCTCAACCGAATTTTTACCTTCTGTCTTCGAATAACAAAATCACCTTCAATTTGCCTTTTGGCCAATCTGTATTGTTCAACTAGTCCATAAACAATGAAGGCAGTTAAAAGTGAAATAGCGACAATTTCACGGAGGGGATCACGCAACAAAATAATCACCAAGACAAAGGCGACTAAAAAAAGTATCGTCAGTGTAGGTTTTCTCATCGCATTTTTTGCATGTAATAAATATAAAAAATTAACCCATTGATCACTTCAACTCTTGGTATTTCAGGCTATAATCTTCTTTCATTTTAAAATGACCACTATT
>JBJOKO010000309.1:0-3727 GCA_046046035.1 Bacteroidota bacterium
GTTCTGTTTTATAATTAGTCAGAGGATAGAATGTAACATTGTTTTCATCCTTTTCATAGAATGCAAGATAGTCGCCACTGTTGCTCCAGAATGTTCCTTTTTCAATTCCATATTCATTACGAGAAATGGACTGTCCGCTAACAACACCTTCTTTATTTGAAGTTATTTTTTCTGATTTTGTTCCATTCCAAATGAGAAGGTCATTTCCTTCGTTGTAGGCGTATCTGCCTGATTTAGCGTGGTAGTCGGAAACTTCTCCTGAACCAAGGTTTTCAGCACTGCGAGTAAAAATCCCGTCTTTGAAATTTACATGGTAATAGAAATTGTCTGCCGCTAGTATATAGGCTGAATTTTCGTTGATCCAATTGAATGAAGGAATGCCTTTCATTGCTGGTGCCCCTTTGAATGCGCGCAATTGGCCTAGAGTAAACCAAACCGTTTCTTTTGCTTTTGCATCACCGACCATCAAAGAGCTATCTTTTACGAAAACATATTTTTCGCTGGATGGCATGAATTGCAAGGCAGTTCTATTCTCAGGAGCGAATTGTCTGAATTGTCCTAAAACCGCTTCATCCATGGTTAGGCGAGTGCTTTGGGATAGTGAGGTCAATGATATGACTGCACAAATAATGCTAAGTAGGGCTTTCATACGTTCAATTTTCAGCGAAATTAATGACTTTGTGCTAGTTTTGCGTCGATGAAAATGATGAATGGTTTCGGTAGATTGAAATCCGTAGGGTTGCTGACCTTACTGGTCTGGTTGCTATCGTTCCAAACGTATCACGTCATCACGGAGCACTCTGAGCTTTTGTTTGGCCATCGCCACGAATGCGGACATCATCATCATGATGAGGATTCAAGTCAATCTGCCATTCCAGAATCGGAGGAAGAGGATTGTCAAATCTGCAAACTTGTTTCTCTTCCTTTTGTTACGGCTCAAACATTTTTTGTTGATTTTACTCAGCAGGAATTACCGAGTGAGGCAACTGCTGTATATGTTGAAAGCTCTAATCAACAAGTATTTTATTCTCGTGGTCAACGAGGTCCGCCGGTATTCTAATTTGAATACATCTCTTTTTCCCTTTCGGGATTAGTTTATCCATTTTTTAAATTTTGGAATTCAATGAGAATTCGAGTGGTAGTATTGCTGCTTGTCTTGGTGCTATTGGGCATTCAGACAAGTGCACAATTGATTTTATTTGAACTTACCGGGAGTGTTTTGAATCGTGCGAATAATGAGCCCATTGTGGGTGCATTAATAGTAACCCACGAATCGAACGCTGCAACCTATTCTGATTCTACAGGAAAATTTACTCTTGTGGGGTTGTCTGCTGGTGTACACCATGTGCACGTGGAGATGACCGGCTTTAAAGCATTCGCTGATTATGTTTCTGTTAGTGAGAACTCAGAGAATAATATCGTTTTTTATTTGGATGAATCAGATATCGAATTGAAACAAGTGGTGATTGAAAGTGAAGTTTCAAAAGCCGATTACATTCATCATTCGCTTGATCTGATGATTTTGAGCAAAGACGATTTGCAGAGTTCTGGAGCAATGACTATTTCTCAAAAATTGACCCGACTTCCAGGGGTAAACCAATTGCAAACGGGCGTGGGAATTAGTAAGCCTGTTATTAGAGGTATGTCGGGTACACGAATTTTGGTCAGCGATTTGGGATTGAAGCAAGAGGGACAGCAATGGGGGAGTGATCATGGTTTGGAACTCGATCCATTTGGAGCAGAGAAAATAGAAGTCATTAAAGGGCCAGCGACATTGCTATATGGAAGTGATGCGTTGGGAGGAGTTATTCGCATTCAAACCCCATCTATACCTGAGGAAGGCTTGTCTGGTGAGAATTCTACTTTGTTTCGATCAAATAATAATTACATAGGAAACTCTCTTTCAATAAATGAAAAAAAAGGAAAGTGGTTTGGCAAAGCGCGTGCAACATGGGCTGAATACGGCGACTACAAAGTTCCAGCGAAATCATTTACTTATTTGAATAGAACACTTCCTATTGAGAATGAAAGATTGAAAAACACATCTGGTAGAGATTTTCACTATCAAATTACGGGTGGATATGCGGGAGAGAGAGGTGTGACAAAATTGACATGGAGTCATTTTCATCAACGCAATGGATTGTTTCCGGGGATTGTTGGAATTCCTACGGGGTCAAATGTTGCAGATGACGGTGATAGCAGAAATGTAGATTTACCTCAACAGAATGTGGATCATTACAAATTAGCGATAAACTCATCCATTAATTTATCCAAGGGATGGTTGCAATTCGATGCAGGTGTGCAAAGGAATGAACGAGAAGAATTGATTCGCCCGCATCGAGAGGGCTATGCTCCCCTTCCCAGTTCGCCCCTTGCGCATAGTCTCACCCTAACTACCGCTCAAGCCTATTTGCGTTGGCATTCTCACAATATTGGATCATGGAGATTTATTCCAGGTGTTTCGGCATCATATCAAGTGAATAGTCGATCGGGGTGGGAATTTTTGTTACCGAATTATTCATCCTTTAATACGGCTGCATTCTTATTTTCTGAATACAATGATGAAAATAGAAAAATGATTTGGAACGCTGGAATTAGAGGAGATTTTGGAACACTTCAAAGCGACGCCTTTTCAATTGCTCAGTACAATTCTGATGAAGTTATTGTGGGATACGATCAGCGTGTGGCTTCCGTGAATAGGGAGTTCTATAATTTTTCTGGAGGTGCAGGGTGGAGTTGGGTTCCGAATGATGGTTGGAATCTGAAAGCTATTCTGGCTAGAAGCTTTAGAATTCCTAATCCTGCGGAATTATTAATCGACGGTATTCATCATGGAACTTTCCGACATGAAATGGGAGATAGTTCTTTGAAAAACGAAACCGGTTATCAAGTTGATTTTACCTTGCTCTATGAGCGGAAAAATGTCTACTTGAAATTCACACCATTCTTTAATTATTTCCAGAATTACATCTATTTGCGACCAACTGCAAAATTCTCAACGTTACCCGATGGAGGTCAGGTTTATCAGTATTCACAGAATGATGCTACTTTCGCCGGTGCCGAGGTTTATATGGAATGGCATCCAGTAGAGAAGTTACATGTTGAATTGGGGTTGGATGGCGTGAAAACGTATAATTTGAACACTGGTTTAGCTTTGCCTTTTTCTCCACCGTTGAGAACAAGATTATCCGTTGTTTATGAAACCGAGTGTTCATTCGGTATTTTGCGCGGTTACGAGTTTGGATTTACTTATCTTGGTTGGAGCGACCAAAAAGATGTGGATAGAAATGAGGATAGAACGAATGGTGCATTTACATTTGATTGCTTTGTGAAAGGTGAGATTAATGTGGGCAAGCAGGAGTTTTTACTAATGATTTCTAGTAATAATATTTTAAACAGATATTATTTGAATCATCTAAGTGCTTATAGGCAATTGAATTTGCCTGAACAAGGAAGGAACTTTGCGATTTCGCTTAGTATGCCCTTCACTTTTAAAAAATTAAAACAATAGAAAATGAAAAAAGCAATTTTGATTTTAGTGGCTATCGTGGCCTTGGTTTCTTGCAAAAAAGAATCTGAGGACACCACCAAGCCTGTAATTTCGTCTGTAAAGATTAATGGAGTCGTAGCGGATGAGCATGAGTTGAATGCGGGGAATACCTTTACAATTGATGTTGTATCTGAAGATAATGAGTCATTGAATCAATTGAAGGTGAATATTCACAGA
>JBJOKO010000310.1:0-3714 GCA_046046035.1 Bacteroidota bacterium
TGATCACAGTTTTTGAAACGGCGATAATGACTAATACTTTGAGGAAACTTCGGACAAAACTTAAAACTCTCCGGAACTGCTTCTACCCATGATAGGACTGTTTCCTTAGTGGGAGTTCTGTAATGCGTAGCATTCAATTCTATAGTAGAAAATTGCTTTGCATATTCTCTTAGAAAATCCTTCTTAGGTGTTTTCAAAGGATAAATTTTCCCCACCCATTCTGGGATATTCCACATAGTTCCGCCCTGCAGAATAGTTAAATCCACAGGCATACCAGCTAACAAAGACTTCGTTTGTTTGTGATCTTTTGGTAGAGTGAAATCAACTCCTTCTATACTATCAAGCTTGCCGTACTTCACCGAAAAAATTTAGACCCGCAAGCTACTAAAGAAAAAAATCAAATGACCTTGGAAAAAAGTTGAGTGCTTGATTTACTTGCCCAAAGCTTTGCATCGAAAGCCATGCAGACATTCCGAACAAATGGCTTTCCCTTTTCTGTGACTTTTAATGAATATGAATCTAGCACCACAAGTTCGTCTTCTATAAGACCTTCCAATCTAGCAAGACCTGCAAATAGATCAGCACATTGATATTCTGGATTGCTCCAATCAGTTTCAAATGTGCACATCAGATTTAAAATATGATGACGAATTGTTAGATCATCATTTGTAAGTAAATGCCCTTTGAAAATGGGAAGTTCATTATTGTTTATACGTTGAATATATTCTTCTACTTTCTTTTCATTTTGAGCAAAGGCTAGCCAAGAATCGCTGATAGCAGAAACCCCCAGCCCGACGAGCAGATGAGTACTGAAAGTAGTGTATCCCATGAAATTTCGATGCAGCCTGTTTTCTTTGAATGCTTGATAAAGCTCATCTTGCTCTAATGCGAAGTGATCCATCCCCACTTCAAGATATCCAGCATTTTCAAGCATGGAACGTCCATTTTCATAAAGGGCGCGCTTGGTTGCATCATCTGGCAAATCAAGCTCTGTAAACTTGCGTTGACCTGGCTTTATCCATGGCACATGGGCATAACTATAAAAGGCTATACGATCTGGTTTCAGCTGAATCACGTGATTTATCGTTTGCTCGATGCTATTTAAAGTTTGCATTGGCAAGCCATAAATCAAATCATAATTGACAGAAGTATATCCAATCTCTCGAGCTTGACGGGTAACTCTTTCTACATTTTCGACAGGCTGAATTCTATTAATGACATCTTGAACAATTGGGTCAAAATCCTGAATTCCCAAACTCAATCTTCTAAAACCAAGATTGTACAAAGCAATGAGGTGCTCCAGAGTAGTGTTGTTTGGATGGCCTTCAAAACCAAACTCAACATTTTCCATTGGCATGCCTAGCTCTAGCAAACCATCAATAAGCAACTTCAGATTTTCTGGACTAAAAAAGGTTGGAGTTCCGCCCCCAAGGTGGATCTCCTTAATGTTTGGCTTTTCTCCAAGTGCAGAGACCACCATTTCCCATTCTTTCAGCACAGCCTGTATATATGGAATTTCTACTTTGTGATTTACCGTAATCCGCGTGTTGCAACCACAATACGTGCATAAACTTTCACAATATGGTAGATGAACATAAATGCTCAAGCCTTCCGAATCATTGAACAATGTAAATGTTTCGAGCATGGTTTCCTTCCACTCTTCTTGTGTAGGCGCAACGGCGTTCCAATGCGGAACAGTGGGGTAACTTGTGTACCGCGGACCTGGTACATTGTACTTTCGTATTAGATTCATTGGAGTCATAGCGCAAAAATCTTGGTTATGAAATGAACCCAACATGAGCATAATCAGTATTTTTCGCTGAGAGAAATCAGAACCTTAGCGGCAATGCAACATTTTTGCCACTCAACAGTTGAATATCAATGATGCAAGAGGAAAAAAAAGAATTTATTCTAGATCAGCCTGAAATCCAAACAAAACCGAAAGATTACAATTGGCTTGCTTATTCATCTCTCGGCATTCTTACGGCTGGTGTCGTATTTCAGCAGCTGCATTGGCCGATGTGGTCACTACTAATGCTCATTGGAATGGCTGGAATGACAGCAAGGAGCATTTTACTTTTCATACAAAAACCAAGACCCCTATTCGCTTGGTTCTACTTTGCAGGAAGGATATTACTTTTCGTTACCGTAGGATTATATTTCTCTAGGATAATGATGAATCCGAAGCTATTCTATGTACCACTTACATGCTTCCTTATTGGCCTAGGCATTGTTATGTTTTCCAATAAACAAAACACCGACGATAGTACAGACGATATTTAACTAGCCTCTTTTTTGCTCCAATAAAGCATGCGCATTTCTTTCGCGCTTATATTCTTTCACGCAGAAAATACTTGTCCAAAAAAGAGCGTAAAGTGAGAAGAGGAAAATTATTCCGATAGTCAACCACCATTCGTCGATTCCTTTCCAGATAAAATTCCAAATGCCGCCATAATAGGCAATGGCAATAAGTATTACAGACATTGCAATAGCACCAACAACACTAGAATTCGATGCTTGACTTCCCGAATTTGTAGTGTGATTCCAGTATCCAACTACTTTATTAGATGTGTCATGTACCAAGTCGATTTTGTTATCGTATTGAGCATGATATAAACCATCATCTAAACCAGTGAAGATCTGTCCTGCAACTTTAATCCAACGTTGCGAACCTTTACTTTCATAACCAGGAACAACAGAAGTTCCGCTTTCTTCAACAACTCCAGAAACCAACGTTAGATTCGTATCTGGAAATATTTTACTAAAAAAAGATTTGTCCGCCATATTAATGTTGTTGGTAGCTTAAAGCTGGTCTTGAAAATTTAATTTCTGTTCTGCGATTAATTGCATGATCATTTTCTGAGCATGAATCATCACTATCACATGGATTCAAAGGATCAATTTCTCCTCTTCCTTCTGCTGTCAATCGCTTTTTCCGAACACCATTTTTTGATAGGTAATCGATAACTGCATTTGCTCTGCGTTGTGAAAGGTTGAGATTGTACTCTGCTGTACCTCTGCTATCCGTGTGCGAAGTTAATTCCAAATTGACATCTTCGTTCATTTTCATAATCACAAGTAGCTGATCTAATTGTGCCTTTGAAATCTCGCTGAGATTTGCCGAGTTCCAATCATAGTAAACCCTATTAATAATGAACACGTCATTCATAGAAATAACTACTTTATCTCCTGTTTCATTTGTCAACTCCAGCGCATCTTCATCTTTTACTCTTTGATAATAAACTTCTTGAGCAAGAATAGGGAGAACAACTGTCTTTCCATTATCAAACATCACCATTTGATCGGCTTTGCATGAAGGAGCAAGTCGAAAAACATACTCCTTTTCTGGAACAACATTTCTAAAAGTGAATTCACCCGTTTGCTCAGTATAAGCAACTGCTACAACCTCGCCCAAATCATCCACGATTGTAACAGGTACTCTCGAAAAACCACTAATTCCTCTAGTTGATTGCAGTTTGCCAGAAAGTGTAAGATTCAAAACGCTATTGTCTTCATTCTTCAATTCAGGGATTTCGGAATAAATGAATCTAAGTAGTTCCAATTCTATTTCTCCATTGGCATTGAAACTCCATTGTCTCACTCTATTACCGCTTTCATCCAGTAAATACAAAACGCAATGCTCAAATAGCATAGAGTTAATCCCAACTAATCTGACTTTATATTTTTCTTCAAATGCTAAATTGCGAAGATCTA
>JBJOKO010000311.1:0-3702 GCA_046046035.1 Bacteroidota bacterium
TTTTGGAGCTTCCACACTGTAGAAACTGTCACCCGCATCGTAATTGAATGTGGCACCCAAAGATTGGAAACCTAAGAAGTGCGTATCCAAACGACGACGACCAATCTTATCACCACCAGGTTTTGGAATATACCCTTTACCAAATCGCGCCAACAATGGTCCTACAACCATGATTGACCCTCTAAGGGCAGCGGCTTTCTTTTTGTAATCGGCTGTTTTGAGAAACTCTAAATCAACTTGATCCGCTTGGAAAGTGTAATGTCCCTTATCGATTCTCTCCACCTTTACGCCCATATCCTTGAGCAAATCAATCAACTTAAGTACGTCGACAATCTCTGGGATATTAGACATATCAACCTTTTCAGCGGTAAGCAATACGGCGCAAATAACTTGCAACGCTTCGTTTTTTGCCCCTTGCGGAATAACAGTTCCTTTCAACTTGTTGCCGCCAATAATTTCAAATGATGCAGACATATCCTAATTTTTCATCAAAAGAAATTCACTCACTCGCTCATTCTAACGGTGAATCAGATATTTGCTGACAATTTGAACGTGAATAATCAATGTATCCGAATTCGCTTATCTGTACGATAGCGATAAGTAAGGCTAATTTCTGGACCACCAGAATAGGTAGTAACATCAGATAAGCCTGAAATTATAATGTCATAGGTGATTGTTAAATCAAGTCGTCTCTCCCACTCAAAGCCAATCATTGGGATCATCGCGCTGCTCAATCGGTAGCCACAACCAGCATAGATAGCTGATGAATTATTCTCTTTGGTATATCTCGAATCAGCACCAAATCGATATTCTGTTTTTGCAAAACCCACCATCTCCATGGCACCTCGTTGACGTTGAATCAAAACATCCAATCGTCCTGTAAACTTTCTATAATCCTTTTCTATAAAACCAGTGAGTACTTGACGAATTGGCAATCGATCTTTTCCATTTTGTAAAAAAGTTTGATCTTGTCCTAAGTGATGAAAGGCATATCCTCCTCCAACAGCAAAAGGCTTTTCACGATAATAAGTAACGCCCAATCCTAAATCGATTCTATTGCCTGTTGAATTCGAGAACTGACGTTCCTTGTTGTCCAGAGCAGCATCGTATTGGTAACCGTTGAATTGGGCATCCCAAGTGAGATTATCCATTGAAATACTTCGTTGCACAAAACCCATTTGTAGGCCCGCACTCGCGAAACTATTTCGATCAATTCGCAAATGATATGCTCCAGACAATACAGCATTGAATGTCTTCATGGATGCTTGTCCTGCTTTATCATCTACTATGGCTAGACCTAAAGCAAAAGGCACGCTTCGCGATCTCCACTCAGCATTGAAACCATTTGTTCTATAACCTTTCAATCCACTCGACCATTGTTTTCTGTAGAGTATTCCTCCCTTGATATCATCGTCCATTACTCCCGCACGTGCAGGATTATACCAATGTTCTATTTTATTGAATTGACTGAACGAAGGATCTTGCGCACGCGCCAAGACACTTCCAAAAAACATTGGAAGACAAAGGGCACATATTTGAAGAATCTTTTTCATTCAATCATTTTATCTAATCAAAGTCAACTCACCGCTGATCTTCTGTTGAGAACCATCATTCAAAATGATCTCCACATAGTATACATAGTTTCCGCTAGGCGCAGGTTTTCCTGCACTGTCACCATTCCAAAAGCCTTCTGGACTCTTAATCTGATAAACTCGCTCTCCGTAGCGATTATAAATTTCACAATTCACTTGCACGATCCCCACTCCACGTACTCTGAAAACATCATTGTTTCCATCTCCATTAGGAGAGAAAATTTGCGGAATAAAAATAGGATCCGCAGGCAGAATACATACCGAAGCATAAGCAGTATCAGCGCAACCACCTTCATTAAATACTATGAGAGAAATTTCTGTTTGTCCAGCTGAAGCAAAAGACATCGATGGCGTGGTTCCAACTCCATAAGGTACAATTTCACCTCCACCCAAATGCCACTCACCACCAACTGCATTCTGCGAGAAATCTATTATTTGAACATCCTCTCTATCAGCATAGGAAATACAATCTTCGTTTGGATTCAAAGAAAAATTCGCAATAATGGGAGAATAAGAAGGAATCAATATGGAAGTATCTGTTTCACATCCACTATCAATATTAATAATTTGCAAATTGAGACCACTACCGGCTTCCGCGCTTGTTGCAATGCTTTCTACTCCATTCCAGAACACTTGGTAATTCCCTCCTGAAGGAAACTCCACCATCGCAGAACCCATATCTCCAAAACAAAGTGTATCGCTTGTGATTACTTCAAAGTCAATCTGCGGAAAAACTTCGATGTATATAGAATCGATTTTTGGATCAGAGCAACCGTCATTAACTGTCACAACAATCATTGTATTTTCAGTAGGAGTTACTGTATGCGTATTAATTGGAAATCCTCCATCACTCCATGTATAAGTCAACTGAGTTGTAGGCTCACCCCCCTCAGCAGATACAACTATCGTGGAAGAACTTCCAAGACAAACAATAATATCGGAAACAAAAACTGTAGTGAGAATTTCCTCTGTAACGACAACATCAACTGTATCACTTGTTGAGCAAGCTATTCCTGAAACAGAATAAACAAATTGATACTCGCCCTCTCCGGCAACAGCAGGGTTCCAAATATTTTCGGTAACGGGTGCAGTGAGCACTCCACCATCAGGAGTGGTTGTGAAAACATAATTCGAATCAATAAAACAATAGTTCGGATCTAACCCCGAAATTGTAGCGTCCTCCAATTGCTCGACGGTTACAGAAACAGAATCAACACAACCGGCTGGAGCATTCCAATAAACATAATATGTTCCCTCATTAGCTATACCCGGATCAAAGGTGCCATTTGTTGCATTCGCAATTCCACTACCCGACCACACACCACCCGCCGATTCGGCAGTACCTAAAACTTCTGGTGCATCGGTATAGCAATAGATCTTTGGTGAAATATTTAAAGCATCTGGATAAACCGAAACGATTAAAGAATCAATACACGTATTTCTTTCATAGTACAAAGTATGCGTTCCTACTCCAGCTGAAGACGGTGTGAAAAACCAACCGTCATAATATGGGTTAGAAATGCCTGGACCTGTCCAAACACCTCCCCACGAAGGAACGTGCTGCACGTTATCGTAATTCAATTCGTAGGTGTCATCACCGAGACAAAAACTCAAATCTGTTATTCCTACATCTGTTAGAATAACATCAATATAGGTTGTGTCAGTGCATCCATTTGGTGCGTAATAAATAATGCTAGTAAAAGTATAAACTGGAAATAATCCGGGGTCAAACAAACCCGTTTGCGCATCAATAATTCCCGCACCTGTCCAAGTTCCACCGACAGGTGTAAAATCTGGATAAAAAACTTGTGCATCTTCGAGAGGACAAGCAGTATGATAGCTATCACCGGTATAAATTTCTTTTATAAAACCAGTATAAATCTGCTCGCATCCATTGATATGATAAGTCAATTCCAAATCTCCAGGAGGCGCACCGCTAGGCGCGAAAACACCAAGCAACGAATCAACAATTCCTGCTCCGCTCCAATAACCCCCGAGAGGAGAGAATACCAATGTGTCATACCATATGGATTGACACAAAGTATCAAAACTAAAATCACCTGATATATCATCAACGTTTATTACAACAGAATCTTGACATCCATTTACA
>JBJOKO010000312.1:0-3696 GCA_046046035.1 Bacteroidota bacterium
AGATGCTGAGGAATACAGAAATTTGTTGATCACTGAATTGCCTAATGGCGATTATGCATTCACGATTTCTCGCCAATTCCTTTTCTCTACTTGGTATTACATCTACCTAAGAGAATTGTGCAATTCCAAAAACGACTTCCTTCGTGGCTTCGCTGAGAAGTCTATCAAGGAAGTAAAATACCATTGGCAACACAGCAGCGATTGGGTGAAACGTCTTGGAGATGGAACAACCGAAAGTCACGATCGCATGCAAAAAGCGATCAATGAAATTTGGGAATACACAGGCGAAATGTTTCTTGCTGATGAACTAGATGAGGCAGCTATTTCTTCTGGATTCGGTGTTGACGTGGCTGCTCTAAGAACAGAGTGGGATCAAATCGTTTCATCCGTTCTTGATGAAGCAACTTTAGTTAAACCAGCTGACGGATGGTTCCAAAAAGGCGGACATGTTGGAAAACATACCGAGCACCTTGGAGCTTTGCTTTCTGACATGCAATACATGCAGAGAACGTATCCAAATAGTAAGTGGTAAAAACAATTCAGCATCATCGAATGTTGAACGCTCATGTACACTGAAAAGGAAATATGGGATATTCTTTCTGAGGTCGAAGACCCTGAAATTCCCGTGCTCACTGTCATTGACATGGGCATTATACGCAGCGTTTCGATAGAAGGTAATCTAACCACTGTAGTGATCTCTCCGACTTATAGCGGCTGTCCCGCTATGAAAACAATAGAAACTGATATTGCTGAAATTCTTGAAGAAAAGAAAGTCGGCAATTTCAAAATAATCACACAACTTTCTCCGGCATGGACTACAGACTGGATGAGCGAATCGGGAAAGGAAAAGCTTCGCCAAACAGGAATCGCTCCTCCCGTTGGAAGCTCATCTGATAAAGGTCTTTTAATGTCGAAAGTGAAAACCGTTAACTGTCCTCGTTGCGGTTCTGCTGATACGCAGTTGATTTCTCAATTCGGCACCACGGCATGCAAAGCACTTTATAAGTGCAATACATGCCTTGATCCGTTTGATTATTTTAAATGTCTTTAGCCAAACATTTCTTTCACTCGCTGAAAGAATGATTTGTCCTTTGTTCCTGGATGCGGAATGAAATTCTGAGAGGTACGCAATTTTTCCAATAGCTTTTTCTCTTCATCATTGAGTTTCACTGGTGTCCAAACATTGATATTAACCAAGATATCTCCAGTACCATAACCGTTCACTTCCGGAAGACCTTTGCCTTTTAGACGAAGAATTTTTCCGCTTTGAGTTCCTGGTTCTAATTTGATCTGTGCTTTTCCTTTTACCAATGGAATTTCTTGCGTTGACCCAAGAGCTGCGTCAGCGAAGTTGACATACAAATCGTAGTATAGGTTCACTCCGTCGCGTTTTAGACTTTCGTGCTCCTCTTCTTCAATTTGCACTAAAAGATCGCCAGGAACACCTCCGTAAGGCCCTGCATTGCCCTTTCCCGCCACGTTCAGGGTCATGCCGTCACCAACACCTGCTGGAATATTCAATTCGATAATCTCCTCTTGACGCTTTTGACCGTTTTCATCGGCATCTTTTGGTTTCGACTTGATTGATTTTCCAGCACCATGACATGTTGGACATGTAGTAGTGGTCTGCATTTGACCAAGAATAGTATTGGTCACACGACGCACTTGTCCGCTGCCTCGGCATGTGCCGCAAGTATCATAAGAAACACCATCTGCATTCACCAATTTGAAAACCTTAATTTTCTTGTTGGCACCGTGAGCTATCTCTTCTAGATTGAGTTTTACTTTAATTCTGAGATTAGAGCCTTTGACTCTGCGACTGCCGCCGCCACCGCCAAAGCCTCCAAAACCGCCGCCGCCGCCACCGAAAGTACTTCCGAAGATATCTCCGAAGTTGGAGAATATATCGTCCATGTTCATGCCACCGCCGCCGCCAAAACCACCGCCGCCGCCCATGCCTGCGTGGCCGAATTGATCGTATCGTTGTTTCTTTTCAGGGTTGCTTAGAATATCATAAGCCTCAGCTGCTTCCTTGAATTTGTCTTCAGCCTCCTTATTTCCCGGATTCTTATCTGGGTGAAATTTCAATGCAAGCTGACGGTATGCCTTCTTAATCTCTGATTCAGAAGCACCCTTAGAAACGCCCAATACGTCGTAATAATCTCTTTTTGCCATAGTTCAACGCGGTCTTATTGACCAATTACTACTTTAGAAAAACGAAGCACTTTCTCGTGCAACAAATATCCCTTTTCTACTTCATCCACCACTTTTCCTTTCAAATCCTCAGTAGGTGCGGGAATAGAAGTAATCGCTTCGTGAAAATCTGTATCAAACGGTTTTCCAGTTGCATCAACAGGCTTAAGCCCTTTTGCTTCTAGTCGCTTGTACATTTTATTGTGAATTAATACAAAACCTTCTTTAATAATGGCGATGTCCTCTGTCGCCTCATTCGCTTTTACAGCGCGATCGAAATCGTCGAGAACAGGTATAATTTCCTTGATTACATCACCGGCAGCGGTACTAATAATTTCAGAACGCTCTTTAATGCTGCGTTTTCTAAAATTATCGAATTCAGCAAAAAGGCGTGTGTACTTGTCTTTCCAGTCTGCCACTTCCTTGCGCAACTTCTCTTCTTCAGATAATTCAACAGCTGGAGCAGCCTCTTGGCTATCTGTTGCAGTACTATCAGCTTGTTCAGCTTGATCTGGTTCATTGACAGCCTCGTTTTGGTCTGTCATTGCTTCTTTGTTTTCGGTCTCTTCGCTCATCATGGGCTTCAAAATTTTGCGCAGGCGCGATGTCAAGTTTTTTGCCATCTTGTAAATAAGGTCATTGTGGCAGTTTTTATGAAAAAAAAACCGCCCCGTTAACAACGGGGCGGCAAATTTATCAGGTATTCTGTCTGATTATAGACTTTTTACGTATCCATCGATTTTGGTGTGTAGATCCAAACCACGAAGGTTCTTTCCTACAATCACACCTTTCTCGTCGATAAGGAAACTCATTGGAATGCTGTTTACTCCGTAAAGCTTTGCTGCAGCGTTATCCCAGAACATCAAATCACTCACGTGATTTTTCCAAACTAGACCATCTTTAGCAATTGCTGCTTTCCATGCGTCTGCTGATTTATCAAGAGATACAGAGAAAACGTCAAAACCTTTAGCTGTTTTGAATTTAGCCTTTTTGTATTTCTCGTAAGCACCTACCACGTTTGGATTTTCGCGGCGGCAAGGACCACACCATGATGCCCAAAAATCAATCAAGACCATTTTACCACGAAGGCTAGAAAGTTTGATGATTTTACCGTCTACACCTGCCATTGCAATTTCTGGTGCAATGTCGCCGATGTTGGTTCCTACTGCTGGAGCTGGACGCTCTGCTGTAACAGCCTTTTGTGCTTTTGCTGGAGTAGCTGAATTTGTAAAGCTATAAGCTGTAAACAAAAGAGCTCCCATGCCTAGGATTAATCCTATCTTTTTCATGTGTTTCATATTTGGTGTAAAATTACAAAGTTATTTGGTCGCGCGATAGCCAAATATTCTGCCAAACTAGTATTACTACCCGTTAACACGCTTGATATCCGCTCCTAGCGCCTGAAGTCGTGATTCAATGTCTTGATATCCGCGGTCAATTTGTTCAATATTGTGAATAACACTCTTTCCTTTTGCTCCTAAAGCAGCAATCAACAAGCTCACT
>JBJOKO010000313.1:0-3685 GCA_046046035.1 Bacteroidota bacterium
AATTCTTTCACCTGGAGCTTTTGACGCAATTATAATTGATGACGATCTAAGTGTAGTCAACGGTAGACAGTTGCTGCGCAAGTTGAAGCAATTTAGTCAAGCCTCTTTGCACTCACTTGCTGTTTGAATGATGTATAGCGATGAGTCACGAGAATTCCATACAGATTGTGACGAATTAAATGTTGATTCTGATCGCCGTTTGGCCAAACCTATTTTATTATCAGAGATATATAAAATGTTGGAATATCGAATCAGTAAAAGGGATGCAGCACGAGGTGGAATAGAGTTTATGCGTTCTTCTTTTGAAGGGAAGGAAAACGGTCCAGTTATTATGGTGGCTGAAGACAATGGAGTTAATTTGCTGCTTACCAAAATTCTATTGAATCGAATCTATCCAAATGCAACGGTTATAGAAGCACGCAATGGTCAGGAGGCTGTGAATATTGCAAAAAAGGAAAAGATTGATCTTGTATTGATGGATATCCAAATGCCGGAAATGGATGGGTACGAAGCGACCAAAATAATAAGGGCGTCTGAAAAAGGGAGAGATATTCCAATCATCGCTTTGACGGCTAATGCGGTCCACGGAGAAATGGAAAGATGCTTGTCTATTGGAGCGAACGGCTATCTAACCAAGCCTTTGAATCAAGGTGATTTGTATGAAATGGTAGTTAGAACAGTAGGTTAAGTGGTTTTTTATCATAAATTTGAGCACTTTACTTAATAAACCTTAGATATGCTTAAAGAATTTAAAGATTTTGCAATGCGAGGAAATGTTATTGACCTCGCAGTCGGTGTTGTAATCGGCGCTGCTTTTGGGAAGATTATTTCTTCGTTGGTAGAAGATATCATCACGCCACTTATTTTGAAGCCGGCACTTGATGCTGCACACTTGACGAATCTTCAAGATCTCGTTCTTTTTGGCTCTGTTAAATACGGTAGCTTTTTGGCGGAGGTTATTAATTTCGTTATTGTTGCTTTTGCATTGTTCCTTGCTATCAAAGCAGTGAACAAAATGAAAAAGAAACAAGAAGAAGCTCCTGCAGCTCCTGCAGCACCATCAAATCAGGAAGTTTTGCTTTCCGAAATTAGAGATTTGTTGAAGAAGTAATTTATCTGAAATATTTCTGAAGCACCCCACTTTTCAGTGGGGTGTTTTTTTTTCTAATATTTCAAAACTTATTCTCTTGTCCTATTGTTTCAGTTATGTTTGAAACCTGATCCGGATTATGAATAAATCTAAAGCGCTTATTATTTTGTCAATTGTGGTGATTGCTACATTGACTTCCGTCTTCCTAATATCACGTTTGCGCTTTGATTATGACTTCGAGGCTTTTTTCCCCCACGACGACCCTGAAACTGAATATTATTTAGAATTCAGAAAGAACTTTGAAACGGATAATGACTTTTTTATAGTTGCACTCGACAATAATGAAGGTGTTTTCGATCAGGAATTTTTGACCAAGGTGGATAGTCTCACCTCATTGCTCATTAAGGTAGAAAACCTGGTTGAAGTAAATTCTCCCACAAGACTGACCGAATACACGAGAGACCCTTTCATGGGGTCGGTTTTCTCAAGGCCGATGCTTCGCTGGAATGAACCAGAAAACTATGATATTGACTCCACATCCATATTTTCTAAGCCTGGAATGGTTGGTGTTTTTTACAGCACGGATGGTAAGAGTCTTGCGATAAACATGAAGCATGTTCAAAAGCTTAGCAAGAGCAAATGTGATCAGCTTTCTTTGGATATAGAAGCTCTTGTTCAATCTTTTGATTTTGACAAAGCCCATGTGATTGGCAGAGCTCTAGGGCAGCGCATTTATGTTGAAATGATGATCAAGGAATTGGCGTTGTTCATCTCTTTAAGTTTACTTATTACTATCCTATTTCTTTTCATCGCTTTCCGATCAGGTTGGGGCATTATCATTCCGACATTGGTCGTTCTAATTTCAATTATTTGGACTCTTGGAATTATGAATTTGGTGGGAAAAAACATCGATATAATGCTCACGATCCTACCTACTATCATCTTTGTTGTTGGTATGAGTGATAGTGTCCACGTCCTCACAAAATATCTGCAGGAATTGAGGAATGGTAAGGAAAAACATGAAGCTATTCGATATGCATTTAAAAGTATTCGACTAGCTACCTTTCTTACCGCGCTTACCACGTCTATTGGATTTTTAACCCTTGTTCTTTCTGATATAAAACCAGTTTCTGACTTCGGAGTTTATACATCAATTGGTGTGATGTTGGCTTATGGACTTACGTTTACAATGCTGCCCGCCATATTGTTTTTGGCCACGCCAAAAAGAATGATTCAATACAGCGAAAACGAAGATTTTTGGACAACCAAATTGCATCGTGCTTTTGCGTGGGTATTGCGCCGAAGAAAAGCTGTTTTTATTGGAGGTTTGGTTTCAATAGTCATTGGATTATTTGGTATTTCTCTTCTTGATGTAGACAATGTCATGCTTGAAGATCTTCGAGATGATCATTTGTTGAAACAGGAATTTAGGTACATGGAAGAGAAATTTTCTGGTGTGAGACCATTTGAAATGGCTATTCAACTTGATAGTACGACAACCCCTTTTGATCGAGACTTTTTGGTCCAATTAGACTCTGTGGAAATCTACTTGGAGAAGGAATATCATGTTGGAAACATCATGTCTGTAGCGCGATTGATCAAGTCGATAAACAAAGAATTGAATGGTGGTTCAGAAGATTTCTTTGTGATTCCAGAACAATACGAAATCAATCAGATAAAAAAGATGCTTCGTCGAGATGAAGCAAAGAAAGTGGCGGATTTGTTTATTAACGCGGAGAATAAAGTTTTAAGGGTTAGTGGAAAAGTTGGCGATGTTGGAAGACTCCATTATGAGGAGGAAAATAGAAAGCTTGATAAATTTATTTCAGAGCATAGACTGAATGATCACTTCACCTATAAAGTAACAGGAACTGCACATTTGATTGACTTAAACAATCGAAAGTTGGTAGATAATATGGTTCTAGACTTATTCCTTTCTGTAGTGGTTATCGGAATAATAATGGCGTTTATTTATAAGTCGTGGAGAATGTTTTTTCTCACCATTATTCCAAACATAATTCCGCTCGTTTTAGTGGCGGGTATAATGGGCTATTTAGGAATTCCGATTAAAATTTCAACCTCTATAGTTTTCAATATCGCCTTTGGAATTGCTGTGGATGATACGATTCACTTCTTGGCAAGAGTGAAGACATTACTTAGCGAAGGACTTTCGCTGAGGTATGCAGTCAAGCGCACCTTTCTCACTACTGGTAAAGCCATGATTGTTACCACACTCATTTTGTGCGGAGGTTTCATGACTTTGATTTTTTCGAATTTCTTAGGAACTTTCTATATCGGATTACTGATCACACTTACACTGATAATAGGTGTTATCACAGAACTCCTCTTCGCACCATTGGTGGTTTTGTTCTTCTTCAAAAAGAAATAAAAGAGTGAAACAAATGCACTCAAGTGAACCCAAATGGAAGCAAGTGGACCCAAATGAACCCAAATGCACTCAAGTGAACCCGAATGCACCCAAATGGAAGCAAGTGTATCCAAATGGAAGCAAGTGAACCCGAGTGAAAGAAATGCACTCAAGTGAACCCAAATGAAGAAGCGAGTTAGTTTTTAAATCTGTTGCATTTGAGTTCA
>JBJOKO010000314.1:0-3674 GCA_046046035.1 Bacteroidota bacterium
AATATGAGTTTGATGCGTTTGAAATCATCATCGAGTAATCAATTAATTAGTCCTTTGTTATTGACTGAGCTATCGTGTTCAACTCCTGAGTATGATTCTTTGAAATCAGAGATTTCGAATTATATCATTGAGCAACAAAAATCGGGTGTATTGACCTGTGCTTCTGTCTACATGAAAGAATTACTTTCAGGACGTTGGTTTGATATTAATGGTAGCCAAAAATATAATCCAGGTAGCTTGATGAAGGTGGCGATTATGATGACTTACTTGAAAAAAAGTGAGAGTGATCCTAATATTTTGGAGACTAAATTTGAATTGAAAAATAAAATTTCTGAAGTGATTAAGCAATTGCGCACAAGTCCTGAATTGAAGGTGGGAATGAGTTATAGCGTGCGTGATTTAATCACAGAAATGATTGTCAATAGTGATAATGATGCAACTGAATTGTTGAATGAGAATTTGGATCAAAGTATGTTTAGCACTGTGATGTCGGATTTAGGATGTTCAACTCCAAGTATAGATGATCCAAATTATCAAATGACCATAATGGAGTACAATAGATATTTCAGAGTGTTGTATAATGCGTCTTATCTCAGCCAAAATAATAGTCAGTGGGCGCTTGGATTATTGACCAAGTCTAATTACAAAGAAGCCTTGGTAAAAGAATTGCCAACCAATGTTACAATTGCACATAAGTTTGGTGAGCGACCTTATGAGCAAGGGCACAACTTTCACGAAGCTGGATTGGTTTATTTAAAAAACAAACCATACCTCTTAGTGGTAATGACGCGCGGAAAGGACAATACGAGGTTGCCGTCTGTGGTATCACACATTTCGAAAATGTGTTATGATGAGGCGGCTTCTATTTAACTTCGTTTCCAGGCTCCATTTCTTTTTCAGGCGCTACTATGGATAAAACACCTTGGGCATTTTCTGCCATGAGGATCATACCTTGACTCTCAACTCCCTTAATGGCGCGTGGCGCTAGGTTGGCGAGAAGTAGGACTGTTTTTCCAATAGCTTCTTCAGGACTGTAATGTTCTGCGATACCACTTACAACAGTGCGTTGATCTACTCCCGTATCTACTTTTAATTTTAAAAGTTTTTTCGTTTTTGGAATTCGCTCTGCTTCGATAATCTTAGCTACGCGGATATCCATTTTTTGAAAACTTTCGAAGTCGATATTTTCTTTCAACGGAGCTGCGCCAGTTGCGGCGTTTGAAACTTTTGAAGCTTCTAATTTCGCTACTTGAGCTGCAACTAAATCATCTGTGATTTTTTCAAAAAGAATAGGGAGCTGGCCGATTTCATGACCAGGATTTAGCACAACACTTTGTTCACCTGTTGTCCAATTTCTATCATTGAAATTGAGTCCAGTTCGAATTTTTTCTGTTGTATATGGAATGAAAGGATCCAAGGCTATTGTCAATCGAGCAACGAGATTGAGACATTGATTCATGATTGTAGCCGTGCGCGACGGATCTGTTTTCATGAGTTTCCATGGCTCAGTTTCGGTGAGGTATTTATTTCCGAGACGTGCTATATTCATGGCTTCCATGAGACCTTCGCGGAAGCGATACCCTTCTATTTTCTTTCCAATAGTATTGAATGTTTCGTTGAGTTCATTCAACACATTAGTGTCTGTTTCGGTAGTTGTTCCAACTTCAGGAACAATACCGTTGTAGAATTTGTGTGTCAATACAAATACACGATTCACAAAATTTCCAAGAATGTCTGCGAGCTCGTTGTTGACGCGATCGCGGAAGTCATTCCAAGTAAATTCACTGTCTTTTTGTTCGGGCATGATAGAACAAAGCACATATCTCATTTCGTCCTGTTTTCCAGGGAAATCTTGAAGATATTCATGCAACCAAACAGCCCAGTTTCGTGAAGTAGAAATCTTATCTCCTTCCAAATTCATGAATTCATTAGCCGGCACGTTGTGTGGTAAAATGAAATCACCATGTTCTTTTAAAATAATAGGGAAGATGATGCAGTGGAAAACGATATTGTCTTTACCGATAAAATGCACAAGGCGGCAATCATCGCTTTTCCAATAGTCTTCCCAATTTTTTCCGTTTTTATCGGCCCACACTTTTGTGTTTGTGATATAGCCGATCGGTGCGTCGAGCCATACGTAGAGCACTTTTCCTTCTGCACCGGGCATAGGAACAGGCACACCCCAATCGAGGTCACGCGTCATAGCGCGACTTTGAAGGCCGCCATCAACCCAACTCATACATTGTCCTACTACGTGAGATTTCCACTCTTTCGGGTCGTGATGTGAGTTGCCGTTTAGAAGTCCTGATTTGATAAATTCTCCAACCCATTCTTGATGGTGGGCCATTGGAAGATACCAATGTGAAGTGTCTTTCAAAACGGGTTTGCTACCGCTGATAGTGCTGTGTGGATCGATGAGATCTAGTGGGCTCAAAGTAGAGCCGCATTTTTCGCATTGATCTCCGTAAGCCTTGTCGTTGGCGCATTTTGGGCATGTGCCCATTATGTAACGGTCAGCGAGGAATTGTTTTTGTTCCTCGTCATAATATTGTTGAGATGATTGAACTTCGAAGGAACCTTTTTCTTCTAATTTAAGAAAAACTTCGCTGCTCATTTTGTGATGTTCAGGCGAAGAGGTACGGTGATATTCGTCGAAAGAAATTCCGAAATCTTTGAAAGCATCTCCCATCAGTTTGTGATAGAAGTCAACGATTTCACGCGGAGTTTTTCCTTCTTTTTTAGCACGTAGAGTAATAGCAGCGCCGTGCTCATCTGAGCCACAGATAAATGCTACATCTTTATTATTTAGTCGCAAATAGCGCACATAAATATCTGCAGGGAGGTACGCGCCAGCGATGTGTCCGATGTGAATGGGACCGTTGGCGTATGGAAGAGCTGAAGTAATTAAATACCTTTTAGGATCTTTTGTCATAAGATTGCATTGAAATTCCACCAAGGAGTTTCAGTTGCAAAGATAACTTGTTAGACATGATTTTGATTCCACCGTATTTAAAGCCCGGCGACACTGTTGGGATTGTGGCTACAGCTCGTTGGATTACAAAGGAGCAATTGGAGCCGGGTATTCGATTTTTTGAGGAGCAGGGGTACCGTGTGAAGTTGGGAAAATACCTATCAAAGAAGAATTTTCAATTGGCCGGGACCGATGAAGAACGTGCTGCGGATATGCAGGAAATGCTTGATGATTCTAGCGTTCGGGCTATAATGATAGCCCGTGGTGGATACGGAACGGTGCGCGTAATTGATAAATTGAGATGGGAAAATTGGCTTCAAAATCCGTCGTGGATTTGTGGATATAGCGACATTACTGTTTTGTTGTCTCATGTAAATAATTTGGGAGTGGCTTCGATACATAGTACGATGCCGATTTCTTTTCCAGATGCAACAGAGGCTGCGATGGATAATTTGTCGAGGGCGTTGAGTGGAGGTTTGATGAGGATGAGTTGGGATACCTTGTTTGAAGGGGATTTTGAGGTGAATGGGAATTTTATTGGGGGGAATTTATCTGTGTTGTATAGTTTGATGGGATCTTCGAGTTATCCGAACCTGGGGGGGGGAATCTTGTTTGTAGAAGATGTGGATGAGATGATATATCATGTAGATCGAATGATGGAGGGGCTTAAACGGGGGGGAGGTTTGACAGGAATCAAAGCTAT
>JBJOKO010000315.1:0-3656 GCA_046046035.1 Bacteroidota bacterium
TTCCTATTGGTAAATTTAGAAAGAGTTTTGATATTTTGAAAAATATTTTTAGGGTGGGGTGGGGGAGTCTATTTCATGTTCTATTTCCAGGGAAGTGTTTTTTGATTTCTCCAAATTGAAAAAATCGAATCTACTGGAAAGAGTTTTGATCTAATCTTGAGACTGTCTAATTTACCTAGATACTCATCTCTATCTAAAAAACGAGGAATGTCATTATTTTCTAGGTCTAAGATGATATATTTTCGACTAGGCGTTGATCTTGTATTAAAGAAAATATATTTATCTTTCACATTAATTGAATCAATAATTAGAAATGTTCCTAGTCTTTCAGAAAGACTTACCCCTGACTGCCATGGCGAGGATTGGTCAATGGTGATAAGATCATAGGGAAACTTTATCGGCAATCTAAGAACATCAGATTCCAATAATTCTTGAGTGTAAAAATTTTTCTCTGTAACCTCAGCAGGCCTACAACCGATTAAGAGAAGGCATGAGATAGCTATGTGCTTATAGTTTCTGAGCATTTTAAGATTCAGTAGTAAGTGCAACAAGCATTTAGCGTTTCTAGTTTCGGGCTTCTTGAAAAGCGGGTATTTGAGAGAAAATAATTTAAGTTTTATTCAGTGTTTCATTGAGTTTATGTTAGAAAATATCATTTGGTCAAAATGAATTCAAAAACCTCACATGGCTCCTTTGAGAAATACTTGTTGACTGCCCTTATCGGCGCGGACAAATGCGGTGATCACTCGTAAATAGAAAAATTCTGATTCTGAAAAACTCAAGCTTTCTTTTCTCCTCTCTTCTCCAAATGTTTTCGCAAATAAATCCTTGAAATTGCTTCTGATCACAAAATCCTCGAAGAAAATGGAATCCGGAGAATTTAATAGCGCAGAATCTATTTGATTTTTTGCTTGGATCCAATAAAGTATGGAATCCTGCATTGATTCATTCAATCCATTTATCATGTTCAGCTGTTCTTTATGCCATAACTCACCTGCAAAACCAATGCTGTCGAGCAAATCTCTACCAATTTGGTGATTCCATGGGGAAATTGAATCATTTAAGCAGGTGTATGCAGTGATCTTCAAATTGCCCACTTCCTTTGTTCTATTGACATCTGTGCATTGTGAACGAGCCTTATTCACATTCACTGAATTGCAGGAATACACCCCCAAAATAATTGAATAAATTATAAAAATCCTCATATCATCTATTGGTCTTTGGTTCGATATTCCTTTCTATTGTTTTATTACTGGAGGCAAAACAACCTTGGTCTTGTCTTGGTCGATAGTAATGTCTATTTTCTCTGGTGAAAACTCTTCCGTTTTGTCAGAGCCTTCGGATTCTGGAGCTTTTCCATATAGATAAAAGTAAATTCCAGTTGCAATCTCTTTTCCGATATCATCGGCACGAGAATTAATTAATTCTACGTTATTCTTATCTCCAACCGAACCAAATTCGATTAATACTGCGGCATCTCCATTGAATCTATGCAGAACTCCAAGAGTAGTAAATCGAGTATTGCCTTTAACAGGTAAAACTCTTTCTGGAGTCGGACCAAATAACGTAAGACTATTTTGAATACTCTCCGCCAATTCCTTGCTTTCCTGAGCATATGCTACTTCAGTATTTGACTGCTCAACTGGTTGTTGATACAGTATGGTCACATCCTTCCTTCCTTTTTCCCAATCAAGATGAAAAGAAACAAGAACATTTGCATTTGCTCCATTAGCAACTCCAACCCTATAGTTCACTTGATTTTGACTTATTCCGTTTAATTCACCAGTTCTCGTTCTTGTATTTTCTACCCCGAATTCACTCAACCAGCAGTTTGTGGCCTCTTCCAACTTGAGGGCAAGATCCGCTTCTTTAACGCACTCAGAATTTGGATCTCCATTACAACCTGTAACAGCACCAGAATCACCATTTATTCCATGCCCCGCATCAGTCACTGTGGCCTTATCTGCAGTAGGTGCCGATTCTAACCCTTCTAGTTCGACCATATGAATAACCATGTTCTCACTAAAGGCATAATTACTATTCCAAGGGTACTTTGCGCTCAAAGGATCCACACTAAAGAATCTTCCCAACCGCGGATCTTCAACTCGGTATTTGTACGTCACCGATCCGCCCCACATCTCCTCGTCCTGTTCTTGGGCTTGGAATCCGAAACTATAATCCCCCAAATGAAAACAAAAATTTTCATTGGAACATGATGGTATTGGTGGGGGGATTCTACGGGTCCATACATTTTAAAATGAGTGCTAAATCTAAATAAAAATATTGAATATAGTAATTCAAGGTTTTCTTGATAAAATGAAATCCGATAAAATATCATCTCGCACTTTTTCGACTATTAGATTAGATCGACTCCTTTTTCCCAACATTAGCGCCATTTTCTTTGAGCTAACCATCGTGTAATATTTCCTATCCTTTGAAAAAAGGATGTAATAATCATCCCTCCAAATTTCTTTATGAATGCTTGAAAAATAAACAGGAGAGTTGTCCAATAAAATGCTTGAAGACTGAGATTCTTTAAAAATAGTATAATCGTCATGCCATGGTATTGATACTCTCATGTATGGCACTGAATCTAATCTAGAACCATCAATTATTTTTCCTTTTTTAGTTATAAAGACATTTATTAACTTAAGGTTTTTAAAATGACGATTTCTAAATCGAGGAATTTCTAGGCTTGAATCCACTACGTTGATAGTCCAATCAGTAATGTAATTTCTTTTAAGAACGTTGCCTTTTTTTCTTAGTTCCCAAAAAATAACTTTATAACCAGAATCGGATGGTGTACAAACAAACTGATTATAGGTTCTCAATCCCACCTTTCTTAAATAAACAGCCGAATCACCGAAGTTCCGAAAAGCACCAACAGTTCTAAAATGACTATTACTTAACTCGCCCTCAATAAATACACTTGAATCGCAAATTTCCATTGCAATAATAAAATCAGTCAGTGGTTTTTGAGCTGACACGTTTGTGCAAAAAAGCAGTAAAAAAAAGCAGTTGATTACTTTCATTTTATTCGAATTCACGAAATAAAGTTTTAGGCTCCATGTAGTTTTTATGATAGCTTTCAAAATGCACCCTACGCATAGCTGATAGAGGCATAGAAGTAAGCATTTCTCTTCTTAGAAAAGCAACCCTTCTTCGATAGAGAGTTTTACCCTCCCAAACACCAACATTGTCCAATCCTACTGAATAACTAACTTTTTGTCTCTCATCCTCGGATATTCCGACTTTGAATATTACTTCACGAGTTGGATCAGCGATCATATAGGCAATAAATTCTGCGAAAACTTGATCATAATCAGGTGTTCCTGGGACAAATTGCCATGAGCTAAAATGTGTCAAAGGTTTTGCTGTAGAATGTGCAAAATTGAAATAATCTGGCAAATTTGCGCTTCCTTTATTCCAAATATAAAAATTCGTTTGGGAGCCATCTTTTTTGACTTCTCCTTCATGTTTTTCGGCATCCATAACATTACTTGCATCAATAGTTAGATTTTGTCCATCTATCTTCTTGCGGTTCATGTCATCAGCAAAATACATATGTTTTTTCTCATCTCGTTTTCGTTCCTTGTACTCATTGTTGAAGCTATAGCTTTTGCGAAGCATTTTGCTTATTTTGTCCACTTTTTTTA
>JBJOKO010000316.1:0-3645 GCA_046046035.1 Bacteroidota bacterium
CCACGCTCAACAGAACTGTCGAACACTTGACCATCAATAGTAGTACCGTGATAGTGAACAGTTACTTTGTCGTTTGCATCAGGAGATGTACCTGAACCTTCTTGAGTAATTTTGTATTGAAGTCCGCTAGCAGTAGTAACTACGCCTGGTTGAGACTTGTTGTTTGCAAGGAATGCTTCACCAGCTACTTTATTTCCTTCACTTTCTTTTTCAGATAATCTTTTCATTTCATCACGGATAAAGTTTTCAGCAGCTTCCACGTCCATAGAACCAGTGCTATCCAAGTGTTCTTTGATACCTTTAAGGAAAACATCGTAATTGATGCTATCCAAATCACTTTGAGCTAGGTTGCTTGCAATCGACACACCTAGAGCATAAGAAAGAGAGTCATTGCTGTTTTCTAGAGTAACAGCGCTCTTGCTTCCGCTTTTGCAGGAAGAAAACGCAGCAGCTACAACAACTGCAGCAAAATAAACGTACTTCATTAGGGTTATTTTTTATGTTTAATATTCAAAAACGGACGCGAACTTAGTTCGAAGTTCTCAATATCCAAGCACTATCTTACAAAAACATACTCATTATCAGTGCTCAAAGTAGGTTCAAAGAGGTATCTATCTGAATCAAAAGCCTTGATATCTGCGGGTTTTGTAATTTTATTTTCGATAATAAAACGGGCCATCATTCCGCGAGCAAGCTTGGCATAGGTGCCAACTATTGACAGCTTCCCTCCTTTTCTCTCCTTAAATTCACAAGTAATGATATTTCGATTGAGAGTTTTTTGATCAATTGCCTTAAAATACTCACTCGAAGCAAGGTTTACGAGTGTTCCTTTTTTATCCAAATCACCTGCAATCGAATCTGCGATCTTTGTTCCCCAGAAGGAATAAAGATTCTTATGCTTTGCAGAAGGACTAAATGGTGTTCCCATCATAAGGCGATATGGTTGTACCACGTCTAGCGGTCTCAAAACGCCGTAAAGACCACTCAAAATGCGAAGATGGTCTTGTGACCATTCCAACTGCTTTAATCCAAATTCTTGTGCCTGCATGCCCCTGTACACTTCTCCTTTGAAGTGTAAAATAGCTTGGTGCGCATTGCTTGTATCAAATGGAAGCTTCCATTGATTGAAACGATCTCGATTTAGTGCACCTAAGGCTGGGCTCAAGTCCATTAAATCTGATACATCTTCTTTGGTGAGTTTCTTCAACTTTTTGATTAATACTTCTGCTTCTTCTAGAAACAAAGGTTGAGTTGAAGGCAATTGGGGATAGTGCGTTTGATCATCCAACAGTTTTGCTGGAGAAATCACTGCTATCAATTTTGACATGCTAAGGATTTTTTTGACTTAAATAATCGCCAAAGGAATTTCGGAAAGCTTCGAACATAAGATCTGCTTGCAGCTCATATCCTTTTTTTGTGAGGTGAATACGGTCGCTTGCAGCTAAACCTGAATCGCGCCAATCATCGATTGAACCGAGTCCCCCCATGATTGCAAAGAGATCATAAACAGCTCCGTTGTGCTTTTCAGCAAGGCGTTGCATTGATTCTTGCACTTTCAAACCATTCCGATTTGGATACCTTTTTTGATAATAAACGTCATTATTAGTAATGAAAACAAAACACACCGCAGGGTTACTTTGTTTAATCATATTAATAATCGAGTCATATCTCGCTTCGTATAATGTCGAATTGAAATCACCTTCAGGAACGTTTGCATCATTCACACCAATTCCAAAAAATACAAGATCGGGTTTGATGGAGTGCATTTGCTCTTGAAACATTTCACATCTCAAGTAGCTATATGTTCCTGCTCCATTAACACCAATGGTATTATAGGTAATACCAGGATTGTTATTCCCAAGATAAAGACCTTGTAAAACAAAGTATCCATCTTGAATTGAATCTGGTCTTTGAACAGTAAATTCTACTGACTCATACATTTCTTCGAAAATGAATTCATCAAAACCCTCAACAGGATTTCTTAGAATTTCTCGAATTAACAAATTTGAATCAGGCAGCAATTCATACTCATCACTAGCTTGATAGAAAACTTTGATTCTGTTAGATCGATAGAATGAACTATCGGCTTTCATCGTGCGAATTTTGAATGATGCTTTTTTATCATAGGTGAATGTGGATATACCAGACATTCCCCACATGCAATCATCCGAGCTCACACTATTTCTGCATCCACTCCATTTGCCTGTCCAATCACATTTGATTGTGGAAGGGCTGTTTGTAGATGCCATTTTATATGGAAAAACAAAACCTCTTTCTCCAGTTACACCATAAGTTAGGGTGGAGAAATTTGCTCTCATTCTATCAGTGAGCGCGCCACCTTGAACGTGACTACCTCCCATGTGTAGAATCGAAATATGACCTTTCCCTTCAAAGATGAGCTTACTCATCTTGTTGAATAGAAAATCAAACTTCTCTTCGGGATGATAGATCTCGAGATCATTCAAACTGTATTGAATAAAATCAAAAGATCTAGCAGGAGCGGCAAATGCGGGAACGGCGGTAGAATATTTCGCGCGCACATTCCATCCATACGCGCCAAGCAAACAGATGATAGAAATGAAAAGTAAAAGGGCTTTGTTATTCTTCAACAAATTCGATACAAATAAAAAATTAGAAGTTTGGCTTCAACAAGTAGTTAGAGTAGAACTTATCAATCTCTTCTACTGCTTCTTCTGCAGTATCAACAAGAGCGATCAAGTGCATGTCTTCAGGACTAACATTGTGTTCTTTTTCAAGAAGCGTTGTTTTAATCCATTCTACTAGTCCAGACCAGAAACTACGTCCAACGAGAATTATTGGGAAACGTCCAATTTTATCTGTTTGAATAAGAGTTAAGGCTTCGAACAATTCATCCATTGTTCCAAATCCACCAGGCATTACGACGAAACCTTGGCTGTATTTGATAAACATAACTTTTCTCACGAAGAAGTAATCAAAATTGATGTCTTTATCGTGATCGATATATGGATTGCTGTGTTGCTCGAAAGGAAGTTTGATATTCAGACCAACGCTGATACCATTGCCGTCTTTAGCACCTTTATTACCTGCTTCCATGATACCAGGACCACCGCCTGTGATAACTCCGTAGCCTCTTTGTGTGAGGAGAAACGCGATATCATGAGCCATTTGATAGTAGGGGTTATCTGGTTTTGTTCGGGCTGAACCGAAAATAGAAACGCAAGGACCAATGCTACTCATTCTCTCATATCCTTCCACAAACTCTCCCATGATTTTGAATATCGACCAAGAATCATTGCTTCTTGTTTCACTCCATGTGCGAGGTTTGAATTTGTTTACAATTCTGCTGTCTTTTTCCATTTCGAATATTTTTTCGTTAACACAAATCTTCCATGAGGCAGAATCTTCACCTCTATGGCTTGTAAATATAGGATTATGACGGTGCTGATTTTAGCAGCCGTCAACAGTTTTTAACAAT
Source organism: Bacteroidota bacterium (assembly GCA_046046035.1). Taxonomy (GTDB): domain Bacteria; phylum Bacteroidota; class Bacteroidia; order Flavobacteriales_D; family Sanyastnellaceae; genus JAIXWP01. The sequence continues at coordinate 3,458 of JBJOKO010000316.1, forward strand.
GAATACCAACAGATGTTTATCCGAATAGACCGCCTCTTTTTTTGCGTGAACCACCACCAAGTCCAAGCACACCAAGCAATCCACGAGCAACTTCTCTTACGATAGTGTTCCCGACTTGACGCACCATTGTGTTCTTTGTTAACTTTTCTATAGTCGATGGTTCTTCCTTTTCTTTCGCAGAACGTGAT
>JBJOKO010000317.1:0-3634 GCA_046046035.1 Bacteroidota bacterium
TCCGAATAAGCCTTCCCAAGTTTTGTTTGGAGAAACTTTTTCATATAGTTTGTGACGACCTAGAAATTTTCCAGTGATGTATGCAGCGGTGTCATTACCCCAAAGAATAATGAAAAACCCGAGTGGAACTTCCCATTCAAATTTACCAGTGATAAAGGCCAAATCATTGACCATTGCAAAGGGGATAATCACATAGAACAACCCCATTACTGTAACTGAAATATGGTCGACAGCTCTTTTATCTAGGTGAATAAGTTCAGCAACAAAAAGGAGAACAAGAACTGGAACGAGCAGCCAAAAAGCTACACTTTCAAGTTTGTCCATTGCATGAAACATCAGCATTACATAAAGTGCAATACCGAGTGCAAATCCAAAAACAGTACGTGGTTTTTCTTGAGAATCTCGTGATACCATTTGATAGAACTCAAAAAGTCCTACCACTGCAAAAAAGAAAAAGACCGCGCCTAATGCCCACGGTCCAAGCAGCGCCGAACCTATCACCACTGTGGTGAATACAAATCCGGCTATGGCTCTTACTGTAAGATTATTCAAATCGGTCTAATTTAACGGGGGCAAACTTACAACGAAGATTGTAAGCTTGCCGTATCCGTCTATCAAATCAATATTATTCAGCGATTGGCTGAGGCTCTACATTGCGCTCTCCCCAAGGGCGTTCGCCTAATACCTCAAGCAAATCATCTTTGAAAATAACTTCTCTTTCAAGAAGTTTTTTCGCCAAATTGTCGAGTTTCTCTTTGTTTTTGAGAAGCAAATCCTTTGCTTTCTCGTAAGCTTTTTCAATAATCTTGCTCACTTCCTCGTCGATTACACGAGCTGTTTCTTCACTATATGGTTTGGTGAATTGTGATTCTCCGCTGCTATCATAATAACTGCGGTTACCAATCTTCTTATTCAATCCATAAACAGAAACCATTGCATAAGCTTGCTTAGTTACTTTCTCAAGATCGCTAAGTGCGCCTGTTGAAATTCTACCGAAGGCAACTTCTTCTGCTGCACGTCCACCAAGGGCTGCGCACATTTCATCCAAAATTTGCTCTGTAGTAGTAATCTGTCTTTCTTCAGGAAGATACCAAGCTGCTCCCAATGAGCGACCTCTTGGTACAATCGTCACTTTCACCAATGGAGAAGCGTGTTCTAGCAACCAACTGATAATCGCGTGACCACTTTCGTGATATGCAATCGTTGATTTTTCTTCTGCAGTGATAATCTTATTCTTCTTCTCAAGTCCACCAATAATGCGGTCTACAGCATCAAGGAAGTCTTCTTTTCCAACAGTAGATTTATTCTTTCTTGCTGCAATCAATGCTGCTTCGTTGCAAATGTTTGCAATATCAGCACCACTGAATCCAGGAGTTTGTTTCGCCAAGAAGTCAACGTCTACAGAATCATCACGCTTCACATTTTTCAAGTGAACATTGAAAATCTGAACTCGTTCATTCAAGTCAGGCATATCAACATAAATCTGACGGTCGAAACGTCCAGCACGAAGAAGTGCCTTGTCAAGTATATCAGCTCTATTTGTTGCTGCAAGAATGATGATACCAGAGTTAGTACCGAAACCATCCATCTCAGTGAGTAGTTGGTTCAATGTATTTTCACGCTCATCATTGCTTCCAAAATTCACGCTTTTACTACGAGCACGGCCAATAGCATCAATCTCATCGATGAAGATAATCGCTGGTGCTTTTTCTTTCGCCTGACGGAACAAGTCACGTACGCGGCTAGCTCCAACACCAACAAACATTTCTACGAAGTCAGAACCTGACAACGAGAAGAATGGAACTTGTGCTTCACCGGCAACTGCTTTTGCAAGCATCGTTTTACCAGTACCAGGAGGGCCTACAAGTAGAGCACCTTTTGGAATCTTAGCACCAAGTTCAGTGTATTTTTTTGGATGTTTCAAGAAATCTACAATCTCTTGAACCTCTTGTTTAGCGCCTTCAAGACCAGCTACATCATTAAATGTAATCTGAGTCCCTTTGCCTTTTTCAAACAAAGTGGCTTTCGATTTTCCAATATTGAAAATTTGACCGCCCGGTCCACCACCACCGCCAACACGACGCATGATGAATACCCAAGCCACAATCATAATTCCGATTGCTATAATCCAATAGAACAAGCTTTGCGCTGCTTCGTTAGGCGGTAAATAAACCACTCTAAAGGATTTCAATTCTCCAAGAGCATTAATTTCCTTGATAAAATCTTCGCCTGGAGGAATGTTAAACCAGAAATCACCGCTTTTCGAAATACTAGTTGAACCTTGACCGGAGTTTTTCAGAATTGAATCTTGTCCAGTTTGGTTGAGGTAGACAACAGCTTTTACGCCATCGTATTCCAATTTATCAATAAAGCCTTTCTCAGCATATTTCTTGAACTCAAAGTAATTTGTAGCTGTGCCATCTCCTCCACTTTGAAAAATCAACATACCTATCAAGATCGTTGCGATTAACGCATAGATCCAATAAAAATTCATTCCCTTTTTAGGATCCTGTGGTCCTGAGCCAGGAGCTCTCTTCGGTTGTTCGTCTGCCATATTTCCTATTCGTAGTTTCTAAATATACTAATTAATTATGCCACTTCCTCGTAATGAGTGAAGTCAGCGTCTGCCCACAAATCCTCCAATGCGTAGTAATTGCGGGTAGTCTCGTTGAAAATATGAACGATCACGTTGAAGTAATCCATCAGAATCCATTGAGCATTTTGTTTTCCTTCCACATGGAAAGGCTTCTCGCCAAGGTTGAGCAAAGTTTCGCGTTCGATTGATCGTGCAATCGCTTCTACTTGAGTTGAACTTGTACCGTGACATACAACGAAATAATCCGCCATTGCACCGTCAGCACCTCTGAGATCAATGACCACAATTTCTCGTGCTCTGACCTCTTGCATTCCTTTAACTATTTCTCCGAGAAGGATATTTGTATCCTCTTTCTTTTTTCTTTTCGCCATGAAACAAATTTCGTGATGTCAGCAAAAGTAATCGACTTCGTACTGTCTTGACTAAATTGCCACCAAATTAGAAAGCAATTCACCCAATTATGTCTTTTCGGGATCGCGCAATCATAGATTTGGATACGGTTGACTCGACGAACAACTATGCTGCCAACATGCTCAAACTGTCAAGTCCGCCAGCGGGTACTGTCATAACGGCACAAGAGCAAACCAATGGCAGAGGACAAAGAGGGTCGTCGTGGACCGCATTCAAAGGAGATAACCTCTTAGCGTCCATAATTGTTTACCCAAATTTTCTTGCACCCGATGAAACATTCATGCTTTCACGAATCACCGCATTGGCCATTCGCGAGGCAATGGAAGCACTGACAGATAAAGACGTTTTCATCAAATGGCCCAATGATATCATTGTTGAAGGCAAAAAAATATGTGGAATTCTTATCGAAAACAACTGGTCTGATTTCAAAATTCAAAGCGCCATTATTGGTTTCGGAATAAATGTTAATCAAGAGAAATTCATGATTCCAAAAGCCACTTCTGTAAAAAATCTGATCGGACATTTCATTCCGATTTCTGAAATACAGAAAACCACATTGGCCTATTTTGATAACTGGTATAGCAGACTCGAGTCTGGTCAAAAAGACTTTATCAAAGCAGAATATGA
>JBJOKO010000318.1:0-3633 GCA_046046035.1 Bacteroidota bacterium
TAAGAAATGGTGAGAAAGTTGACCCAGCTTTCTATTTTTACAGCGACATTACACCCGAACAATACGAAGATTTGTTGCAGCGCGCTGCGAATGCAAACCAAAGCTTCGACTAAACCCCTATTGCGAATGTTGACCAAAGTTCAGGACATCGAAAAACTATACTACTCCATAGGAGAGGTAGCAGATATGTTTGAAGTTAATGCATCATTAATTCGCTTTTGGGAAAAGGAATTCCCCCAATTACAGCCAAGAAAAAATAGTCGTGGCAACCGAGTTTATTCTAAAAAGGACTTGGAGCTTTTCAAAAAAATACATCATCTAGTTAAAGAAAGAGGTTTCACTCTTGACGGCGCAAAGAACGCGCTCCGCGCAAAACGCAACGTTGAGGACCAAGAAGAAACCATCACATCAAAACTACTTCGCATTCGCAATGAGCTTAAGGCGATAAGCAGTGGGCTGTAGGCTGTTGGCTATTGGCTGTGAGCTTTAAGTAGTAGGTAGTAAGTAATAGGTAATTAGTAACCAGTAACTAGTAACCAGTAACCAGTTTGAACTTTTCTTGGGGTGCTTGTGTTGTAATTGAAACACTTGCATTTATGTCAGAAAAACGGGTTTTGGTTTGGTTTCGGAATGATTTGAGATTGCATGATAATCCCGCTCTCCACAACGCTTTGAAGAAGGCAGATAAAATTGTGGCAGTCTATTGTTTTGATAAAAGACTACTTGAAAAAAATTCATTTGATTGGAAAAGAACTGGGAATTTTAGATTAAAATTTCTAATTGAATCTTTACAATCTTTACAACAAAATATCGCGGCACAAGGAGGAGAATTAATTCTCACCATTGGTCATCCTGAAGACGAAATTGCTCGTCTTGCTATTCAATACAAAGTAAATTCTGTCTATTATAATACCGAACCATGTTCGGAAGAAAGAAGCACTGAGTTAGCTCTTGAGAAAAAACTTAACGAAGCCCGAATTGATTGGTCGAGCCACTGGCATGGCACCTTAGTGAATAAAGTGGACTTACCTTTTTCTATAAAAAATCTTCCCAATGTTTTCACCAAATTTAGACATCAGATAGAACTTGAATGTACATTCCACGCTCCGACTCCATTTGAATATGAATTAAAAACAGAAGGAGAAAGTGAATTGACCATAGAACAATTGCGTCAAGGGATGCAATATTCGGAAACAAAAGACGACCGTGCTGTTATTCATTTCTTTGGAGGAGAAAATTCTGCACTTGCGAGATTAAATGAATTCATCTGGCAGAGCAATGCTATTGCCACCTACAAAGAAACACGCAATGGACTTATCGGAAGAAACTATAGTTCCAAATTATCTCCATGGCTTGCGGTAGGCGCGATAAGTCCACGATTGATAGCGAAAGAAATAGAACGGTATGAAAATGACGTTGTCAAAAATGAAAGCACTTACTGGATGATATTCGAATTGCTGTGGCGCGATTTCTTCCGATTCACTGCATATAAATCCGGCATTGATTTATTCAAATTAAATGGAATTCAACAGAAATCAATTGGAGAAAAATCTCGTGACTTGGAAACTTTGATGACATGGATAAATGGGCAAACGGGCGATGAATTTGTAGATGCGAATATGCGTGAATTAAAGTTGACTGGGTGGATGAGTAATCGCGGAAGACAGAACGTGGCAAGCTATTTTGTTCATGAATTAAATATGGATTGGAGATTAGGTGCAGAATATTTTGAGCATCAATTAATCGATTACGATCCTGCAAGCAATTGGTGTAATTGGGCATATCTAGCCGGTGTTGGAAATGATCCAAGAGGAGATAGAAAATTCAACACACTCAAGCAAGCGAATGATTACGATAAGAATCACGAGTACCGGAGGATGTGGCTTTAGGCTATTGGCTGTTGGCTATTGGCTATTGGCTGTTGGCTGTAAGCTGTAGGTAGTAGGTAATAAGTAATAGGTAGTAGGAATTTAGTAACTAGTAACCAGTAACCGGTCGTTGGTCGTTGGTCACTAGTCACTATCTTCGTTTACTAAATCTTGATTTATGCCTATTCGTATGGTTGAGGATGAGCCGGGCTCATCTAATTCTCGTCGCTCATCACGTCCATCTTCCGCATCTGGCGGGGGAGGTGGAATTGGAGGAAATATTCTTGGAGCACTACTTCCTATGTTGCTTCGAAATCCCAAACTTTTAATTATCGTTGCGATCATTGCTGCGGCGATTTATTTTTTCGGAGGAAAATCATTCTTAAGCAACGCCTCACAAACTGTTCTTTCAGGATTTTCGCAAGGAGCGAATTTTGATCAAAAAATTTATGATGAGGCTGAGGTTTTCGCGCCCCTTTCTGCGGAAGGAAATACATTGCCTGAGCGAGTAAGTTTAGCTGAATATTGTCCGACTCCAAAGAATCAAGGACAACAGGGTTCATGCGTTGGATGGGGTTCAGCTTATGCTGCGCGCACTATTCTTCAATCACGCGCAACAGGTCAAGACCCTAATTCTGTAGCATTCAGTCCTGCATTTCTTTACAATCAAATTAAATTGGATGGATGTCAGGGTTCCTATATCAATCGTGCGGTAGAAAACATGACTCAAGTTGGTGCTTTGCCATTTACCAACTTTGGATATACAGATGAATCTTGCGATCGCGAGCCCAGCGCTGATGAGAAGCGTGCGGCTGCGGCATTCAAAATGAAAGGCGCCAACCGTTTGACAAAAGACGGTGATGATTATGCAATTGACATACTAGCAATAAAACAAAATCTCGCTCAAGGCGCACCAGTGATTATTGGTATGATGGTAGGTGAAAGTTTTATGCAACCTATGATGGGGGAGAAAATTTGGCAACCGCGTGATTCCGATTATTCAATGCAAGGACTAGGCGGTCACTGTATGTGTGTGATTGGTTATGATGATTACCTCGAAGGTGGCGCATTTCAAATCATGAATAGCTGGGGTACAGAATGGGGACAGAAAGGAATAGCCTACGTGCGTTATGATGACTTCTTGCATTTCACCAAAGAAGCATACGGCACTTATCCAATGGGCGAAGTAAGTCAGCCCGAGCCAACACAACTCGACATTGATTTTGAATTAGTCCTCAATCAAAACGGACAATCTGTTCCACTGAATAAAGTCAGTGACCAATTATTCCGCACAAAAAGCACTTTGAAAAAGGGAGATAAATTCAAGGTGAAAATTGCAAATAACGCTAAGTGTTATATCTACATTTTTGGACAAGAAACTGACGAGAGTTCTTATGTGCTCTTCCCTTATACACCAAAGCATTCGCCCTATTGCGGAATAACAGGCACTCGTATCTTCCCAAAAGATTATAGCATGGAAATCGATGCTATTGGAGAGCGCGATGCAATGGCTGTGGTGGTAACAGAACAACCGATTGATTTTAAGAAAATGAATGATGCTATTAATAAAGCAGCAGGCGGAAATCTATCAACCAAACTACAAAACGTCCTCAGTTCCGAGCTCACAGAATATTCTGCTGAAGCAACAACACAAGGATTACATTTTAGTCGCAATGTTGGCGGAAAAAATGCGATGTTTGTCGTGCTGGAAATACAGAAGTAGGTAGCAGGTAGCAGGTAGCAGGTGGTAGGTGGTAGGTAGTAG
>JBJOKO010000319.1:0-3631 GCA_046046035.1 Bacteroidota bacterium
CAATTGTATTATTCTCATCCATCGTATAGATTACAGCATTGTGAACGATGACGTCTACTTTATCATTTCCAAAATGACATGATGAAAGAGATATAACTAGAAGTATAAAGGAGAAAATTCTTGTTTTCATTTAGCCTTGCTTATTAAAAATAGTTGCTGTAGCCTGTGCCGTAGGCATTATAAGAATATCACTGATACAAACATGTGCAGGTCGAGACACCATAAACCAAGCTGCATCCGCGATATCATCTGCACTTAATGGAATAAATCCCTTGTAAACAGATTCAGATTTCTCTTGATCGCCTTTGAATCGTACCATACTAAACTCCGTGTTTGCCGCACCAGGCGCGATTTGTCCAACGCGGATATTATAAGGAAGAAAGTCTATGCGCATGCTTCGGGTCAATGCGTCAACAGCAAACTTGCTTGCGCTGTAGACGTTGCCACCAGGATAACATTCCTTTCCAGCTATTGAACCAATATTAATGATTGTACCGCCACCGTTTTCTTTCATCACAGATACTGCAGCTTTGGTAACATATAGCAAGCCTTTCACATTGGTATCAATCATTTGATTCCAATCCTCAAGGTCTCCCATTTCCAAAGACTCGCGGCCCAAGGCCAAACCAGCATTATTTACAAGAACGCTCCAATACTTCCATTCATTTGGAATAGTGTCGAAAGCACTAGCTACCGCAGCAGCGTCGCGAACGTCGAAACAAAGTGATAATACTTTTATATTGAATTTTGAAGATAGATCATTTGAAATATCTTGAAGACGCTCAGAACGACGACCTGTAATAATAAGGTCGTATCCATTTTCTGAAAGTTTATAAGCAATTGATTTACCGAAACCTGATGTTGCTCCAGTAACTATGGCAATTTTCTTCACTATGGCTTTGTTTTAATAAAGCCGTGAAGGTAAAGAATCAGGAGAATTTCACAAGTACATTTTCGATAACACTAGCTGTGCTCACAAGACTGCGAGCTGCACCTGTCATGAAAGTAAGTACTTCTTTCAATTTCAAAATCTCCAAAGCCTCAGCTTCTTCTTTAAACAATTTACCAATTACATCGCGATAGACACGATCGGTCTTTTTCTTGTAGTCCTTGATAATAGAAAGACTTTGACGCATTTCTTCAGTGTAACGAAGATTGTGCAGGTTCTGCATGATCTTGTTCAATTCCTTTGCGCTCTCATGAATATAACCCGACATTTCAAGCATTGCTGGGTGAAGCTGATGAATCTTATAAAGTTCAATTCGCTTAGAAGTACCATGAATAAAGTCAATCACGTCATCCAATTCCACGGCAAGTGCTTGAATATCTTCTCTATCAAAAGGCGTAACGAAGTTCGCTGCTGCTTCTTGAAGAATCCCGTGTGTGAACTCATCTCCTTGATTTTCGAGCATTTCAATTGTTCTGTACGCATTCAAACGTGTAACACTATCACTATGTAGTGCAACATTCAATACGCGAGAAGCCTCCAAAACATTGGCAGAAGCCTGCACAAACAATGGAATGAAGATCTTGTCCTTTGGAACAAGTGCTTGGAAAATTGAGTTGAGTGAAAAATTCATATCTCTTATGTTGACTGCAAAATTAGCATGACTTCATTAAATTAAGTCAATTCTAATGTTGCCATGATGTTAAGGATTATTCAATAATACCTTTTTTCTTTTGCACGAATTCCACGCGATTGCCTCGGAATAGCTCGATTGCAACGTACTTACACTCAAGTGGACCGTTTAGTAGATCAATACGCTTTGCGGGTTTTAGTCCGATATTTTTAAGTGCTCGGATATTTGATGAAATAACCCAGGCAGTATGTCCGGAGAAGTTTTGCTTCAAATGATCTCCAATTCTTTTGTAGAAGAAATCAATGTCTTCTTGCTCAAGACGTTCACCGTATGGGGGATTGATAATAAGTGTACCCGTTTCTCCAGCAGCTTTAATAACAAAGAAATCTTCTTTTTCGAGTCTGATTCGCTTGTCCATCCCTGCAGCTTCAATATTTCCTTCAGCGATATGAATCAATTTCGCATCAACGTCTGAGGCAAAAATGCGGCAAGAAGCTTCTTTGATATTCTTCAAAGCCTCGGCACGAATGGATTTCCACAGTGTTTGATCAAATCCCATCCAGTTCATAAATCCGAAAAATGATCTATTCCAACAAGCGGGAACGTTGTCTGCAATCATTGCCGCTTCGATAGCAAGCGTGCCACTTCCGCACATCGGGATGTACAGATCTCCTTCTCCATTCCAGCCGCTCAACTTAACCATGGCGGCAGCCAACACTTCGTTGAGTGGAGCAAAAGCACCATTCTCACGATATCCTCTTCTATTTAATGATTCACCTGAACTATCTAGGGATAGGGATGCTTTATGTTCATCGATATGCAAATGCAAACGCACATCGCAGCGGTCTTTATCGACGTCTGGTCTGCGGCCTACTTTTTCTTTAAAGTAATCTGCAATTGCGTCTTTAGCTTTAAGCGCAGCGTAGTGAGGCAAGCGATACTGCGGTGAATTCACGGCAGCATCAATCGCGAATGTTTGATCTATCCCAATGATCTCATCCCACTCTACTTTCTTTACTCGCTTGTACAAATCTTCTGGATTTCTTGACTGGAACTCAAGAATTGGGACAAGCACACGCAGAGCGGATCTCAATTCGAGGTTGCAACGATAAAGTTGTTCCAAATTCACTTTAGCGTGAACGATTCTTTTCCCTAGCTCAATGTCGGTAGCGCCAAGTTCCTTTAATTCTGCAGCGAGCATTGGCTCTAAGAACTGCATTGTTTTAACTGAAACTTTAAAAGTTCCTTCTTGAAGTAATTTCATTATGCGCCTGCCTTCTTGGCTTTATATCCGAGTTGTTGTAATAATGTGACGATTTTTTCGCGGTGGTCGCCTTGAATAATTATTTCGCCATCTTTAGCTGAACCACCAGTTCCGCATTTGGTTTTGAGTGTTTTTCCGAGTGCTTCGAGGTCTTCTTGTTTACCTACAAAGCCTTTGATCACAGAGGCTATTTTGCCACCGCGATGATTTTTCTCTAACCAAACACGCAAATCTTGCTGTCCAGGAATTGGAGTTTCTATATCGTCTTCTTGATTTGAAAGATCAATATTCTTGTTTGTAGAAAAAACAAGACCTCCCAGTGATTCAAACGATTTTGCCATTCTGCAAATATAAGACTAGCTCTCGAGGTTTGGGGACTTCTCTTGATTCATGTTGCGCAATAGCACTACATCAATGAACATGTGCGCCACCATAGCCGCCACCAGTCCGACTTTCACAGCCATGTACCCGATGAACCCAATAATGAATGTCATGGCCACACCATACACCATCAATCGCCAATTCTTTATATTGAGATATCCGTGAATGGCAACAAAGAAAACAGCGGTGAATGCAATACCAGCAAAAGGCTGAATGGCGCCTCTGAAGAGCATTTCCTCTCCTACCCCTGCGCAAAAAGAAATGAAATAGGTATCGCTTTTATCCAAAATCAAATCGCTCATCATGGAGGTGTACTTATTCCGCACGGACTCCATGAATTTGCGGGTAGTAATAAAATCAGCGATATAGCCCGCAATGACTCCAATGACTAATCCAATTGGTATTT
>JBJOKO010000320.1:0-3620 GCA_046046035.1 Bacteroidota bacterium
TGCATAAATGCGATTGGGATCGGCTTCTGAAGTAGCAAGTCGGCCTCCTGTAATATCAATATCACCGAGTGAACTATCGAACCAACCATTATCAATCAATTGAAATGTTTGTCCGTAGTCAGTGCTTTTGTAAAAGCGAGCATAGCCTACAGCTGTTTCTTCTTGAATAGTATACACAACCGAATAATCATTCGGTTTGAAAGCTATCGTTTCACAATTGCGTGTAAGTACTTCTGTCCAGTTGTCGCCATTGTCGGTGCTTCTGAAGAAACCTACATTCGTTGCTGCGTAGATGATATTATCGTCTTCTGGATTGTATGCAATTTCCCAAGCAGAAACATCTTGAGAAACAAAGGAATTTTGACCGATCACTTCCCATGTAGTACCTCCATCTGTAGTTCTCCAAAGATCATTGGCAGCAGACATGATTACGAAGTTGTCGTCTGATGGACGAATGCGAACAGCGCTTACCCAGCCTACAAGAAGGTCATGTGTAACGTGTTGCCAGTGTTGTCCGGCATCGACGGTTTTATAAAGACCGCCACTTTCTGTTCCGCAAAATAGGAGAGAGGTGTTTGTTGCGCTTCTATCGTGGCAATAAACATTTGAATGACGGAATCCGGCCGTCATTGTGCCGTCGCTCACTACGTGATGCTGAGGGCCTTCGAAATGCCAAATATCACTTCCTCGATTTTCAGAGGTTTGAATTTCTAGAATTTCACGTTGTTGTTCTGCTTTGAGAGTTGGATCAATATGAAGGAGTTGTCCATCATCTCCGATTTGATTTTTCGCGCTGCTGACCCAACGTTTGAAATATTGTGTATGGATGTTTTTTACAAATTCGTGACTGAGGTAATAGTCTTGATATAAGGCTATTACTTCATCGAAATTTGGATTTTCGCCATACATCTTTTGAGCCCATTCTGGAATATTGGGATCATTTGCATTCACCTTGGCCAAATGGCTTTGAGCGAAAAGCGAAATAGAAAAGAATAGTAATAATGACGAGAATAATAATTTCATCTGGCAGGTTTTCTCCAAAAGTAAGAGAAACACCATTACCTAGTAAATGAAATGAACACTACTATTCCATTCCCAAATGTTCATTTGAGAGAATCGTCATTACTATAGAAGAAAGCTTATTTCTTCTTCAAAAGCATTGCTTTCAAGAACTCATTCTCTTTCTTGAGATTCTCAATCTGAGCGTTCTTTTCTGCAATCAAATCATCCATCAAAACTTGCACTGATTGTGCAGTCTTTTTGTTGATTTCATTTTGAAGTCCACCATCTGCAGTCAACAAATCAATTGGAGACACCTCTAGAATATCAGAAATCTTTAGCATACGCTCAATAGAAAGCTTTGCTAATCCGAGTTCGATACGTGAATAGGCGTTCTGAGAGATCCCAATTCTTGAAGCAATTGCTTCCTGTGACATGTTGCGAGAGGCGCGAATAGATCTAATACGAAGATGCAGACCCTTTGAGGTCAATGTTGGAGGATTCATTTTTTGATTTTACTTCTAAAAATTCGTGGCTGTTTGGGAGGGTGCGAATATAGTGTACAAAAGACAAAGAGCGCACCAAATACCCTTATAATGAGTATGATGCGCTCTTTTAAGTCCACGAAATCCAAAAGATGGATAAAAAACCCTACTTTATTGTTTCATATTGTTCTATCGGAGGACAAGTACAAACCAAATTTCTGTCTCCATAAGCATTATCTACACGACCTACGCTAGTCCAGAATTTCATATCACGAAGTCCTGCTACTGGATAAGCAGCTTTCTCACGTGAATAAGAGTGATTCCATTCGTTGGCAGTCAATTCTAAAGCTGTGTGTGGCGCCATTTTCAAGACATTGTCTTGTTTGTCGGCAATCGCGCCTTCTACTTCAGCGATCTCTTTGCGGATTGAAATCATCGCGTCGCAAAAACGATCAAGTTCTGATTTAGGCTCGCTTTCTGTCGGCTCAATCATCAATGTACCAGCCACAGGGAATGATACTGTTGGTGCGTGGAAACCATAGTCCATCAAACGTTTTGCAATATCTTCTACTTCTACACCGAATGATTTGAATGAGCGGCAATCGAGAATCATCTCGTGTGCTACTGTATCATTTGTTCCAGTGTAAAGAACATCGTAGTGACCTTCCAAACGTGCCTTCATATAGTTGGCATTCAAAATCGCATATCGTGTAGCGTCTGTAACGCCTTGTCCACCTAGCATTTTGATATAACCATAAGAAATCAATAGGATAAGTGCACTTCCAAATGGTGCGCTACTTACAGCAGGAATCGCTTGATCACCGCCAGTTTTAATCATTGGATTACTTGGCAAGAACGGAACAAGATGCGCTCCTACACCGATAGGACCCATGCCAGGACCACCACCACCGTGAGGAATTGCAAATGTTTTGTGCAAGTTCAAGTGACATACGTCTGCACCAATATTACCAGGATTAGTCAAACCAACCTGTGCATTCATATTAGCTCCATCCATATAAACTTGACCACCATTCTCGTGAACGATGCTTGTGATCTCACGAATCGCTTCTTCGAATACACCGTGCGTTGATGGATATGTAACCATCAATGCTGCAAGATTTGCTTTGTGTTGTTCTGCCTTCAATCGCAAGTCGGCAACATCAACGTTTCCGTTTTCATCACATTTCACAACTACTACTTCAAGACCCGCCATTACAGCAGATGCAGGATTTGTTCCGTGTGCAGATGATGGAATCAAACAGATATTACGGTGACCTTCTCCACGGCTTTCATGGTAAGCCATGATAACCAATAGACCAGTCAACTCGCCTTGAGCACCAGAGTTAGGTTGCAATGAAACACCTGCAAAACCAGTGCACTCACATAGGTCTTTTGCAAGCTCCACAACCATTTCATTGTATCCAGCAGCTTGCGAAACTGGAGCAAATGGGTGAATGTTTGCAAACTCAGGCCATGTCAATGGAATCATTTCTGATGTTGCATTTAGTTTCATTGTGCATGATCCTAAAGCAATCATCGCATGAGTCAATGACAAATCTTTATTCTCTAATTTTTTCAAATAACGAAGCATTTCTGTTTCGCTATGATGTGTGTTGAAATTAGGATGCGTCATGTACGAAGACGTACGAGCAAAACTTCCGATAGCGTTGGAAGCCTTGCCAGAAGCACCATTCGAACCACTGATAAGTGAAATGATTTCAGCTACATCAGCATCGGTGGTTACTTCGCTAACGGCAATTCCGATGTTTCCGTTATCGAAATAGCGGAAGTTTACTTTAGCTGCTTCTGCACGTTGACGAACGGCAGTAGCATCTGCTTCAACACGCAATGTGTCGAAGTAATTTGTATTCAGAACTTTTATTCCTTTTGCTTCAAGACCAGCAGCAAGAGATGTTGCACGCTCGTGAATACGAGTAGCAATCAACTTCACGCCATGAGGCCCGTGATACACTGCATACATAGAAGCCATCACAGCTAGCAATGCTTGAGCAGTGCAGATATTTGAAGTTGCTTTTTCACGACGAATGTGTTGTTCGCGTGTTTGAAGCGACATACGATATGCATTGTTGCCGTGGCGATCTTTCGAAACACCTATGATACGACCAGGCATATTGC
>JBJOKO010000321.1:0-3608 GCA_046046035.1 Bacteroidota bacterium
TCGAAGAATTTCCAGAAATCGTTGAGAACACAAAACGAATAATTGACAACTGTTCCATTCAATTTGACTTTGGTCATGAAGCACCACATCAAAATCAAGCTACTTACACTGGCACTGTAGAAGGGGATTACAAATTAATCGAGCAGCTCTGTGAAGAGGGAATGAGTTACCGCTATCCGGAAGTAAATCAAGTGATCCGCGATCGTATCGCGAAGGAATTGGCCATTATCAAAGAAAAAGACTATCTCGCCTATTTCCTGATCAACTGGGATATTACCCGCTACGCTCGAAGTAAAGGATTTTTCTATGTGGGTCGAGGAAGCGGAGCCAACAGTATCATTGCATATATACTTCGCATAACGGATGTTGATCCCATTGAACTTGATTTATACTTTGAACGATTCATCAATCTCTATAGAAAAAATCCGCCCGATTTCGATATTGACTTTTCGTGGACGGATCGTGAGGATATCACCAATTTCATTTTCTCAAAATTCCCTCATGTATGCCTCCTAGGTGCATACGTGACGTTCCAATACCGCGCCGTAGTGCGTGAATTGGGAAAAGTATTTGGTTTGCCTAAAAGTGATATTGATCTTTTATCTGATGGAAAATTTGATCTTGCGAAAATTGATCAACTGCAAAAGTTGGTTTTGCAATATAGTTCGCTGTTACAAGATTTCCCTAATCACATTAGCATTCACGCTGCAGGGATTCTGATTACTGAAAAACCAATTCATCATTTCACCGCAACCTTCTTACCTCCCAAAGGTTTCCCCACTACCCATTTTGATATGGTGGTAGCAGAAGATGCAGGAATATATAAGTTTGATATTCTTTCTCAACGAGGCCTTGGAAAAATCAAAGAAGCCATTGAGATTATTCAATACAATCAACCCGATCATGAAGTGTTCGACATTCATGATATGAAGCGTTTCAAAAGCGATGAAAGAATAAAAGATCTGCTTCGAAATGCTAAAGCAATTGGTTGTTTCTATGTAGAATCTCCTGCTATGCGAATGTTGCTCACGAAGCTTCAAGTAGATGATTATTTAGGACTTGTTGCCGCGAGTAGCGTTATTCGACCTGGTGTATCTCAATCGGGTATGATGCGTGAATTTATTTTGCGTCATCGATTTCCTGAAAAAAGAAAAAATGCGCATCCTGTAATGCTAGAGATAATGCCTGAAACCTATGGTGTAATGGTATATCAAGAGGATGTGATCAAAGTAGCGCACTACTTTGGTGGCCTTGATTTGGGCGAGGCGGATTCGCTTCGTCGAGGTATGTCCGGTAAGTTCCGTGGTCGTGAAGAGTTCGATAATGCTCGACAAGCATTTTTTCAAAAAGCCGCTTTGAAAGGTCACAATCCAGAGCTCATTTCAGAAGTGTGGCGACAAATTGAAAGCTTTGCTGGATATGCATTTGCCAAAGGACATAGTGCGAGTTATGCCGTAGAAAGTTATCAATCACTTTTTCTAAAAGCATATTATCCGCTAGAATACATGACCGCTACCATCAACAATTTCGGTGGATTTTATAGCACAGAATTATACGTTCATGAAGCGCGCATGCACGGCGGAAAAATAGAACCACCTTGTGTCAATGAAGGAAGTGCTGTTGCTGTTTTGAGAGGAAATAGACTTATTCTCGGACTTGGATTAGTGAAGGATGTAGAACATAACACCATTATAACCATTCTTCAAGAACGCAATGATAATGGGCCTTTCGAGAGTTTTGAAGATGTATTGAATCGCGTGAAGATTTCACTCGAACAAATGGTTACGTTAATTCGAGTAGGCGCTTTTCGTTTTACTCAAAGAAGTAAGAAAGACTTGATGTGGAATGCACATTTCCATTTTGGTGCGAATAAGATGAATGTGCCAGATCCTGGACTATTCGAAACACCCGCGCGTACTTTCACTTTGCCACCATTAGAACATTCTTGGTTAGAAGATGCTTATGATGAGCTAGAATTGATTGGGTTTCCGCTATGCAATCCATTCGATCTTCTTTTAGAATATCCCACCAATGACGCGTATGCCCGAGATTTGCCGAATATGATTGGACAAAAGGGTCACGTCATTGGATATTTAGTCACCGTTAAGCATTCTCGCACTTCGAAAGGTGATCGGATGTATTTCGGTACATTCTTGGATCGTGAGGGTTACTTCCTAGACACTGTTCATTTCCCTCCTGTATCGTCCAATTACCAGTGGAGAGGAAAAGGCATATATCATGTGGAAGGAAAAGTTTGTGAGGAATTTGGAGCAATTAGTATAGAGGTTTCCTTCATGGAAAAACTCCCCTACATGAGCGACCCCAGATATACCTGATGCTGGTGTCAACTCTATATTGCTACGGCATTATTATGCCGAATAAACTCATATAATTTATGCCAATTTATTCATTTTAAGAGTCATTAGTTTTGTTCAACGACTAATTACAAAAGCCCATTATGCTAAAATGAAAGTTGAAATTGCAAAACAAGAAATAGAATCCCGCATTTTCACAATTCGTGGAATGCAGGTAATGTTGGATCGTGACCTCGCCTACTTGTACCAAGTAACTACTAAGGTTCTGAATCAAGCTGTTAAAAGGAATATCCTTCGTTTTCCGGAAGATTTCATGTTTCAACTTACAACAATCGAGAGAATTGAACTGGTCACAAATTGTGACCGGTTAGAAAAATTAAAACACTCGACAGCACTCCCATTTGTATTCACAGAGCACGGTGTTGCGATGCTATCCTCTGTCTTACGATCTGAAGCAGCTATTGAAATTAATATTTCAATAATGCGCACTTTTGTACAGTTCCGAAATGACATTGAATCTGGTAAAATTCTTTTACAAAGACTTTCCAATGCTGAGAAAATTCTGGTAGAACATTCCGCAAAAATAAACCTACTTATAACAGAACGAGATGAGAAAAAACACCATACAGGCATTTTCTTCAATGATCAAATATTCGATGCATATGTTTTTATTTGTCAGCTTGTTCAGAAAGCAAAAAAATCAATTGTTCTGATAGACAATTACATCGATGAATCTGTTTTAGTACAATTATCCAAAAGAAATCATGGTGCAATTGCAACTATTTATACCCAAACCCTTTCCTCTCAGCTACAATTGGACATAACAAAACACAATTCTCAATACCCTCCAATAACAATTAAAACGATCAAAAACGTTCACGATAGATTCCTGATAATAGATGATAAAGAGCTATATCACATTGGTGCGTCTTTAAAAGACCTTGGTAAAAAAATGGTTCGCTTTTTCTAGAATAGACTCGCTGCTGCCTGAGGTCCAGAAAAGGTTATAGGGTTGTAGAAAAACCATCTCACTTGCAAGAATTCCAACATTTTGGAGATTATAATTTTCTGTTGAAGAATCTATGACAGATATTTGATACTGTGTTCAACCTGTCTAAGTAAGGAAATTATGAAATTTAAGATTACGTGTGCGATACTTTTCGCTCTATTCTCTACTTCACTTTTTGCTCAACGCAATAGGTTTCGCGTAGCAATGAGCGAGGCTGACAACTTCTTTGAAATAGTTGAAAGAGCCGAGGAATACTTCGCTGACAAGCAATTGACACCGTCGAA
>JBJOKO010000322.1:0-3605 GCA_046046035.1 Bacteroidota bacterium
GCGGTGCTTTGGCGGAAGTTTTCTTCGAAGAACTTTATACTAAAAAAGCATTTGGTGTAATTACAACGCACTACGGAAATATCAAATTGAAAGCAGCTCAATTGCGAAATGCAGTAAACGGATGCATGCTTTTCAATACCGAAACACTTGAACCGACCTATAAGCTTTCTATCGGTCAACCTGGATCTTCATTCACCTTTGAGGTGGCTGAAATCAATGGCATTCCGATGAAATTGATCGAGACTGCTAAGACGAAGTTGAGCGAAAGTAAAGTGCATTTGGATGAATTGCTTTCTTCATTACAAGAAGAAAAAAATCGATTTGAAGTCCTTTCTCAAACAGCAGATGAAGCTGGACAACTAGCTAGCAAAACCATTCGTGATTTTGAAACAAAGAAAGAGAAATTCGAAGATCGACTTCAGCGTCAGCAAGAAACGATTGAACGTAACAACAAGTACCTCAATCACGGAAAGCGCATGGCTCAGTTTATAGAGTCATGGAATTTGAAAGCAAAGAATAAAGAGCTTCTTGATGAATTGAAGAAGTATGTAGTAGTGGAGAAGACAAAGATTGATGAGGAGAGAAAGCAAAAAACTATTCTAAAAAAGATTAGCCAGAAAGGGCAGGAGAAGGAGAAGAAACAAGCACACCGCGATAGAATCAAAGTGGGGTCGCTTGTAAGAATGGTGAATACCAAGCAAACAGGGACCGTCCTCGAGATCGAGAACGGTCAAGCTATTGTTGCTTTTGGAGTTTTTAAAACCAAGCTTGATTTAGGCAAGCTTGAGTTTATTCAATAATAATTTTTTCGGTAGAAATAGAGTTAGCACTTTTCACTTGAATAGTGTAAATGCCTTGTGCCCATGCACTAGTATCAATCATTCCAGATGATGCATTCAACGCTAATTTGGAAACAAGATTTCCTACCGCATCGAATACCAAAACTTGCTCAATCTTGTTCTTCGCATTTGAAGAAATGAAGAGAATTCCGTTTGAAGGATTTGGATATACTGAAACGCTAAAAGTGGTTTCGACAGATTCAATATTCAAATCGATTATGCTCTCTTCAAATGAAACAGTGCATCCATTGTCGTCGGTGATTTCGCATGTAAATGTGCCTTGGCCTATGTTTTCCGCCAATGCATCTTCATCACCATTTGACCAAACGTAAGTGTATGGCTCAGTGCCACCGCCAATTTCGATTTCAATAGAACCATTGTTGCCGTTGAAAGCATCAGTTACAGAATTAGATAGAATAACAAGCTCTGTAGGTTCTGTAATAGTGATAGACTCTTGAGTCCAGCAGCCTAATTGATCGAAGAAAAGAATGTTGTAAGTGCCTGCTTCCAATTGTGTAGCATCGGCATCAACGATTGAACCTGTAACAGAAGTATTCCCTCCAGTTGCACTAAAAACTGCAGTACCATCATTTCCTCCAAAGCAAGAAACGTTAGTGGTTTCTATTGTTGGAACTATAGCTTCTGGTTGGTTGATGGTGAATGAGCCTTCAGTGATGCAGCCATCTTCTGAAGTAACAATAACTGCATATTCACCAGCAGCAAGGTTATTCATTGGATTTGATACAATACCTTCATTATAAACTATAGAAATTGCAGCATTGGTGACCTCATCAATAAATGCAGCACCATTGCTGTCACCATTGCATGTAGCATTGGTTACATTGATATCAAAACTTGGAATATATCCTTGGGTAATTTCAATAGAAGTAGTGTAAACATATCCATTCCAAAAAGTAGTTTCAGAAGTGTATGTGCCAGCTTGTGTAATTGTTCTGTAGCGATCTGTTGATCCATCATCCCACGTATAGTTTGGACGCTCACCTGCATCAAGAATTAATTCTGTGCAAACGATATTGTTTTCGTTTTCCGCAGTGATCGCGTAATTATATGTTGCTCCTTCTATGAAGTGATTGATAGTACCCGCTTGCAAGTCATAGTACATTTCAGGCATACCTAGTGGCCAAAGAATCTGCAGCGAATCGATTTGATTTGCATCGCCCATACCGAGGATATAATTATCAGAACTTTGAGAAATGAAACCGCCACCCGCAGACGTGAATAGACTGAATTGTTGTCCGTCTATCCAATAATCAATGCGACTTCCGATACCATCCAAGTTTGATTCGGTACCTGTCAAATTTACTTTGATTGAATTTCCACCAACAGCAAGATTTTCCCAGAGAGTATATGAGTTTTGACTTCCGACAGTGGTGTGCGTGATATCATAGAATCCGTCGTTATTGAAGTCTCCAATAGCATTGCTGTATGCGTTTGTAGCATCGCCAGCAAAACCAAGTTCATTAGCCAGTGTGAAAGTGCCATCTCCATTATTTACATAAAATGGATTTTGGTTATTTCCACCATTGGTGGTTACCATGTGAATATCGAGATCAGTATCGTTGTCAAAGTCCACCCATTGTGTTCCCCATGTCATCATATTCACAGCAAGACCAGCTGCGGCTGCCACATTTGTGAATGTGCCAGTTCCATCATTTTGTAGCAAAAAGTTTCCTGAAGCAACATTGGCTACATAGATATCGAAGTCATTATCATTGTCATAATCGCCAACATTTACACACATCGCTTCAATAGCCAAATTGGTATTTGAAGCCACACTCACATCTTGAAATGTGCCATCACCATTATTGAAATACATAGTGTTGCCTGTGTAAAGGTCATTGGCAACATACAAATCCAACCATGTGTCATTGTTGAAATCACACCATACAGCTTGGAAGCAATAGTTATCTGTATTGGATACTCCAGCTTCATTCGCTACTTGTTCGAATGTGCCATCGCCATTGTTTTTACAAAGCCAATTGGTTACTTCGTTGATATTTCTATTACAGATATAAACGTCGAGATCGCCGTCTTTATCGTAGTCTGCCCAAGCATTACCAAAAGTATTTACGCCTACTACCATAGGCATATTGAGGTTGTCTGTCACGTCTGTGAAGTTCGGCCAGCCATCATTTCTATATAATTTGGTTCCGCTGCTTCTTTTAGTAACCATTAAGTCAGCATCACCATCGTTGTCATAATCAATCCAAGTAGGTTGTTTTGCATCGACAGTGTTACCAAGAATTTCTACCCTTGTGAAAGAATCACCACCACTTACGAAGAAGACGATTGAATCAGAAGAAGTGCAATACGTTAAGTCGTCAAGTCCGTCTTTATTAAAGTCATAGAAACTAGTTCCTGCTCCATAAGAGATGGCTCCAGTGTTGAGAACGTTGATTCCGTAGGAAACTGTGGCGTTTTCATACCCTTGTGAATTGGCAAGAATTGATGCAGCCGCGAATAGTAGCGTGAATAGCTTTTTCATATTACAAAAATAAGTCGTCTAGTTGTTAATAGTGTGATACCAATCACACAAAAAATTACCCCACCTTTTGAAGGCCCAATTTGTCGGCTTCGTTTAGCATAAACTGATATGCATCGTCATATTCGTTGTGTATTACGCCGTCAAGAATGGCATCTTTTATAGCATTCTTAATAATACCAACTTCTCTTCCGGGAGTGATACCGAAAGTGGTCATGATCATTTCACCGCTGATGGGAGGTTGGAAATTGCGGATATGATCT
>JBJOKO010000323.1:0-3584 GCA_046046035.1 Bacteroidota bacterium
ACTTGAATGGGTGTAGGTTCGGTGAACCCCAAATCACTCAAGGCATTGAGAATAGGATTATTGATATTAAGATCGGTAAACTTCATGGTAGATCACTTTTGCGGGTGCAAGTTACGGCCAATCTGTTTCATCCAATTCCTTGTTGTTTGTAGAAATAACTATGGAAAATAGCGGACTAAAGAAAATATTGCTAAATTTCAACTTTCAGCGACGTTCTTTTATTTGCTAGCGACATTGTTATAAACCTTAATACCTACTCCAATGGTCAATGTACAGCTTAAAATTGTTGAAGAGGGCATCACACACCCTATTTCAGAACTAAAGAAGCACCTCACACTTGAATTGTTTGAGGATGACATTCTTGTCAGAACCACAGCAGAATTAACCCTAAAAATCAAGTTTTATCATGAGTTTGATCAAGATTTGATCTTAATTAAACTTAGAGAAACAGACACCCAAAACAAGATTAGCGAAAAGGTGATTCCGTATCTCGAGAATTCCTGGATTCAAGACATTTGCGCTGAATCACACGCTCAATTATCCTCTATTAAGCAAACTGCTTAACATTACATTGTAAAGAACTCGTTGAATATGAAAGCCTCCGCAGATTGCGGAGGCTTTATTTTCGTCTCATTACTAGACCATTAACCAACCATACCGCATTTAACTCTGTTCATTCTGTTATTTTGAAACATTTGTGCACTTCCAACGTAGTAGGTTGTGGACTTAAAAAGTTTGAATTAGATAAAAATGTCATTAACCACCCGAACGTCAATGCCCTCTCCAGGTAAGAACTTTGGTTCAAAATATCTCCAAACCCTTGTGGGTTTATTTGATATTTACCAAAGTCATGATTCGGCTTTTTGTTATCGTGGGGCATTTGCAGATCGTTTTACGAATACCATTATCGACATTTCTGAAGGTTCTGTTTTCAGACGAGAGCCTATGATGAATAGGAAGGTCTCTTTCCTATTGGTGGAGTGTTTTCAAAACATCGTAAAGCACGGAGAAAACTTACATGAAGATTCCTTTAAAGATGAGGGTATCTTCACCTTTCACATGATAGACAAGGAGTTTATTATAAACTCTATTAATCATATTCACGCAAGTGAAATCCAAGCATTGAGTGAACTTGTAGAACAAGTCAATTCATTAGACACTGATCAGTTAAAGAGTCTTTACTTACGTCAGTTGAATAATAATAGTGAATTGAGCGATAAGGGCGGTGCTGGTTTGGGGCTAATTGAATTGGCACGCAAATCCGGTCACAAGCTACTTTGCGAATTCGAAGAAGTTCAGTCGCCGTATGCGCGATTCCATCAGCAGGTTAGCTTCTTGAAAAAAGAAAGTTCTGAAAGCTCGGCTCGTAACTGTATTCCACAAACAAAAGATTTATATGCTACGCTAAGTGCAAAGGATATTTTCCTTTTCTACAAAGGCGATTTTTCACAGAAATCAATATTGTCTTTATTGGATATTGTGGAGCAAAATGTGTCGGGTAATCCGACCTTTAGTGGTATTACACGAAAGGCTGCTCACGTTTTGGTAGAGTTATTGCAAAACATTTCCAAACACGGAACCTCAGAAAAAGAAGAGCGCAAAGAAGGAATTTTCCTCATTGGAAAATCTGAGGAGCATGTCTTCATTCAAGTTGGAAACGTGGTTAGTGCTAAGGAAAGAGACTTTTTATTGGACAAGCTCGCTTATTTAAGTATGCTTGACCAAGACGATTTGAAAGAATTACATAAGGCTGCTATGAAAGCTAGTCTTAAATTTGAAAATAAAAACAAATCCGGTTTAGGATTAATTGAGGTTGTAAAAGCGTCAAATGGAAAATTTGAGTATACCTTTGAAGCCTTGCCTGACGAGAGATACTTATTTGGGTTCCATGTGACCTTTTAAATATTAGAATAGATTAGAAACTAAATGTCGGCCGAAAAGCTATATATCGACAAAACTGAGGACACTCCTGAAATCAATTTCGATTTGGGAGCTGGAAGATTTTCCATTCGGGGAAGATCACTTCCGGAGAACGCTTATAATTTCTATAAGCCATTAATCGAATTTTTACAGTCTGCAATCAAGCAAATAAATGGTGGAACCGATTTCGAATTCCATCTCGATTATTTCAATTCATCATCTGGTCGTTTCATCTATGAAATGTTGACCATTATTGAATCAAGAGCAAACACAAATTCTTTCAAAATCAACTGGATCGTCGACAAAGACGATGAGCTTATGATTGAGAAGGGAGAGGAATTGCAAAGTCTATTAGATCTCAAATTCGAGATTAAGAAAATCTAGTTCGGGAGTTCGTGGGGTCGTGGGGTCGTTTCATAGTGAACACGAATGCACTCAAATGAACACAAGTGGAAACAAGTGCACACAAGTGAAAACTAATGGAAACAAATGGAAACAAGTGGACACAAGTGAAAACTAATGGAAACAAATGGAAACAAGTGGACACAAGTGGACACAAATGAAAATGCATGAAGGGAAATTTCCTTTGATGCCATGACATCATATTCAGAACATTCGGGTGCACTTGGGCGCATTTGGTTTAATTTGGGTACACTTTTTTCACGACCCCACGACCCCACGACCCCACTATCAAAGTTTCGCGCCGATAATAAGGACGTCGTCGGTTTGGGGGGTGTTGCCTCTCCATTGATTGAGTTGATCTTCACAAATCTGTGAAGCCTCGGAGATTGGATTCTCCTTGATTTTTGAGAGGAGTTGTTTGAACTTAGACTTGTTGTACTTCTTTCCTTCGCCACCACCCAGTTGATCGCAGAATCCATCACTATACATGAATAGATAATCACCAGGTGAATAGGTAATTGTTTCGGTTTGGAAAGGAGAATGATTTATTTCAAACTGACGCTCGTAGATCAAACCTCCAAGACTAATAGGACTTGCCTTGAATTCTACGAGCTCATTATTTTTAAACATATAAATACCTAGGTTGGCCCCAGCGTATTCAATTTTACGCTGTGTCTTATCAATTACACAGAGACTGATATCCATGCCGTCTTGTGCATTTTGGTCTTCTCTCTCTTGATTTAGGATATTGATAATTTCAGCGTGCAGTTTTGTAAGAATAAAAGCAGGATCTTCTGAAGTATTTTCATAGATAACCTTATTCAATTGAGAATTTGCAATGAGCGACATAAAGGCTCCGGGAACACCATGGCCTGTGCAATCAATCGCAGCGACAAAGAGCTTTCCATTGATTTCTCTGTACCAATAGAAGTCACCAGAAACGATGTCTTTTGGTTTAAATAGAATAAAGCTCTCTGGCAAAAACTTCATCAAATCCGCATGTGATGGCAAAATCGACGATTGGATTCTTCGTGCATAATTGATTGATGAAATCACCTTATGGCGTTGAACTTTAATCTCATTATTTTGAACTTGAAGAAGCTTAGTCAATCTTCTTTTTCTCATCAAATTGTACAAGATAATTCCAAGAATTACAGCTAGAGAACCTCCTATAATAATGACTAATCTAACCTGAGAACTCTTTTGATCGAGTAATTGGGACTGCTTTGCTATTTCCGCTTCGCGTTTCTCAGATTCGTATT
>JBJOKO010000324.1:0-3567 GCA_046046035.1 Bacteroidota bacterium
ACGTCTTTCAAATAGACCGTTGAACCGGTCATAGAATTGATGATAATGTTTTCGATTTCCGAAACACTTTCAAACTCTCCTTTGATATTGATTGAACGATTGAGATCATCTACTTTCACAATACCACCACTAATGGTCATGTTCTCGTATTTGATTGCATTTTCAATATCAGACATGGTGATATGCGCAGCTTGTGCTTTGTACATATCCACATTGACTTGAATTTCGCGATCAAGCGCACCAACAATATCTACACGTGTGATTTCTTTAAGACCTTCAATTTTGTCTTGAAGAGATTCGGCATATTTTTTAAGCTTAGCTAGATCGTAATCACCAGAAATGTTTACGAAAAGAATAGGCATTTCGGAGAACTCAACCTGAATAACTGATTGACGAAGATTCGGATCGTTTGGAAGATCTGAATCAGCTTTGTCTACAGCGTCATCTACCTTTTGTTTTGCATCCGCAACTTCTACTGTGGTGTTGAACTCGACCATTACAATAGAGAAATCTTGAAGCGACTGGCTTGTTACTTTTTTCACTCCAGAGAGTGATTTCATTTGTTTTTCCAAATGCTTAGTAACAAGATTTTCCATGTCTTTCGGCGCGGTACCTGGAAGAATAGTTTGCACGTAAATCGTAGGAATTACGATATCGGGGAACTGTTCTTTTGGTATGGATCGATACGATATTATCCCCATAAGGGTGATGAAAATCGTAATCAGATAGATAGTAGTTTTGTTATCTATCGACCAACTCGTGGGTTTAAATTCCTTAAATTTTTCCATTGTGCTTTTTTTAGGAATTAAAATTTGATTTCGATTCCATCAGCCATGTCAGAGGCTCCAACGGTAATGAGTTTTTCACCAGCAGTTAGGCCTTGAAGGATTTCAACGTTTCCATTGTATGCTTGACCTAGAGTAACTGTTTTTTTGCGTGCTATGTTTTTTCCGTTTTCGTTTACAGCGACGTAAACGAAAGGAAGATCACCACTTGTTTGCACAAGGTTGATAGGCACAACGATTGCGTTGTCTGATTTATAGTCAACGATGCGGATAAGAGCGATCATATTCGCGTTGTATTCATTGCCACCATCAAGAGCAACTTCTGCAGCGAAACTTCTTGTCATAGGATCGATTACGCGAGCAGCATACGTCACAACAGATTTCACGTCTTTGTTCAAGTCGGGGAAATGTATAAGTACTTCATTTCCTTTTTTCACTTTAGCAGAATTTGCTTCAGCAACGTTCGCCTTTACTTTCAATTTATTGAGGTTCACCACACGGAAAGCCGCGATTGGAGACTGAGGCGCAGCAAGCTGTCCGATTTTCAAACCTACTAAGTCAATAGTACCATTGATTGGTGATTTGATGCGAGTAAGTTCGATTTGCTCTTGATAAATTTGAGCTTGTTTTTCAAGAGATTCTTTTTGTGTTTTCGCTTGGATGTATTGAACTTCAGAACCGATTTTTTGATCCCACAGTCTTTTTTGTCTGTTGAATAAATCTGTTGCAGTAGCAATAGAAGGTTGAAGAGCGTTCAATTGAGAAACATAAACATCGTTGTCTAGTTCTGCAAGGAGTTGACCTTGTTTAACTACGTCACCTTCATTTACATAAATCTTCTTCACGATTCCGCCCATTACTGGCAAAACACTAACGTTTTCGTCGGCTTCTACAACGCCTTGAATATCCACATAGTGAATGAAAGGTTGTGTTGCAATATCTGCAATTACAACGTCTTTGATTTTACCAGATTTAGTGGTATCGGTGCGAGCGATTTGAGCTTCTAGTGAGTCAATTTTAACATCTAACTCCGCTTGCTGAGCGCGGAGAGCAGCGAGTTCTTCTTTAGGATCTTTTTGACCGCCGCAAGCAGCGAGGATTAGAATTGCAAATAATGCGATTGATATATTTTTCATTTGAATGACTGTTAGAGGTTATAGATTGTTGAGTGCTTTTTTCAATGCTGTTTCAGCATCGAGTAGGTTTAACAAGGCTTGGATAAATGCGCCTTGTGCTTGAAGCACTTGTGTGGTGGATTGTGAAACTTCAAAACTTGAAGAAAGACCTTCTTTGAATTTCACGTTTGTTTTATCCAATATTCTTTGAGAAAGATTCAACGATTGTTTTGCGTTATCGTAGTTTTTCAAAGCAAAGTCGTAAGAGATTTTTGCTGATTGATAAGCAACAAAAGCTCCTTCTTTCGCGGTGTTCAAAATGTCTTTACTGCGTTGAACTTCTACTTTCGCCTTTTCAATAGACTTTGCTTGACTTCCACCGGTGAAGATTGGAATGTTCATTTGAACTCCCCAAAGTTGAATTGGGAACCAAGGTTTAGATGTGTCGAAGAAATTGAATTCTTGACGCAATGCTTGTGTTTGAAGATTATAAAAAGCAGCTGCATTTGGAAGCAATTTTGCTTTTTCGTTTTTCAAAGCAAGTTCTTGAAGCACCAAAGCATTTTCAGCGAGTTGAACATTGATATTAGCCTCTGCTGAGAATGGAGCGTTTTCTATTGCTGTTGCCCCCATTAGTTCGTCCGCTGTTTGAGAAATCGATACTTCTTGAGCAACGGGCATTCCAATAACGAATTTCAACATGTTAAGGGTAAGCTTCTCCTGCTCTGTTGCAGCATTGATTCTATTATCTAAATCGCTAATCGAAAGAGTGAGCATTTCAACATCTTGTTCCTCTACAAAACCCTCTTTGAAAAGCAAGTTTGTCTCATCACGAAGTTGAGTTATCACCGCTTTGGTTTGTGAAAGGACTTCAACGTTTTTCTTAGCGATAGCCGCAAGATGATAATACTGTTGAACATCTTCTTTGATTTCAATTTCAGAGCTGCGAATGTTTTTGTTTTGCAATTCAGCATACGCTTTACTTGCTTGCAAACCCACTAGCCATGAGCCATTGAAAAGAAGTTGACTTGCAGAAAGTCCTGCCGTCATGTTGTGTGGTGTACCAAATTGCAATCTGATTTCTTGACCAGGAGCTCCGAAGAAATCTCCAGGAACAACCGATGTAGGAAGATCAAGATAGTTTTGATATTGAACGGAAGCGCTCACTTGTGGTAAGCCGATGCCGATAAGTTCTTCAGTTTGCAATTGTGCAACCTGAGCGTCATAACTAGCACCTTTTAAAGAAGGCGCGTTTTTTAGAGCAAAGTCAGTGGCCTCCTGCAATGTCAAAGTAGATTGTGAATGCGCAGAAATTTGTGCAATCAAAACCAACGACACAAGAAGCAACAATGCTTTAAAGGGTTGTGTAATTTTCCTTAGTAAGGAAAGGGGATAGAAAGACATGTTGATGTGTTTAGTGAGTATTCTTAATGTGTTTGAATTTTTCTTTGATTAGATCATGACCTTTCGGGCTCGAGATTCCATGAAGGTGATAGAGATAACCAGTGGTATATATTTCTGAGAGCTTGAAAGTACCTAGAGGAAAGAGTCGTGGATTGAACATAGATTCTACATGCGCCATGTACATTCTAACTATGATTTCTGGATTGAAGTCTTTGCGATAAACGCCTTCCTTCTGACCTTTCTTCATATTCGACACCATGCAT
>JBJOKO010000325.1:0-3557 GCA_046046035.1 Bacteroidota bacterium
TTGGTCTGATGCTTTGTGCACAAATTCGTTCAATCGACCTGATTCAATCTCTTCAGGGGCATTCGTTTATGTTGTGAAAACAACGCTTGAGAATTGCGCTGATACCATTGAAATTTATGCTTCAGTAGGAACAAAAATTTTGAATCAACCGAAGAATACAAATGCATGTCTTCAAGGTGATGCTGTATTTTATGTAAATGCTAGAGGTATCGATTTAACTTATCAATGGCAGGAGTTCAATGAACAGAGTTCATCTTGGTTCAACCTTGCGAATGGTGGTCATTATAACGGTGTAAATACCAATACACTTACTGTATCTATTTTAGGTGATTCAAATTATGATCAGAAAAAATACAAATGCAAGATTAGCACTTCATGCGCAAATCCGGTTATAGCAACTGTTCCAAAAGTGATTACTCTATTGCCTGATGCACAAATAATAGCGCATCCTTCAAGCGCAATGGTTTGCTCAGGGACAGAACTTACTTTTACTGCAGCAGCAACTGGTGTTGATTTAAAGTATCGTTGGCAGAGAAAAACTCCAATTACGCCATGGACTAATTTGACCAATGGAACTAACTTTTCTGATGTAACAAACGACACGTTGATTGTGAACAATGCTAAGGCTTCATTCTCTGGTCATGAATTTAGAATGATAGCATTTAGCGATTGCGCATCTGATACTACAGATGCAGTTCAACTTATTGTTAATGCATCTGTGCTAGGTCAATCTTTGAATGCGAATGCTTGTACTTCTGATACTGCATATTTTTCTGTGCAAGCAACAGGTTTGGGAATTACATATCAATGGCAACAACAAATTGGTACAGGTACTTTTACTAATATTAGCAACTCAGCTATGTTCTTAGGAGCTAATACTCCCGTACTTACAATTGCTCAGCCACTTGAATCAATGAACGGTTATAACTACCGTTGTAAAATATTCCAGTCTTGTGGATTCCCAATTTATTCGGTAGCAAAAAGACTTAATGTGTGGTCTAATGCCGGTCCAATCTCAGTTTTGAGTTCTCCAATTGATGCGACTGTTTGTTCTGGTTTCACTGCTACATTTACTTGTACAGCTTCCGCGCCTATGACAATTCATTATCAATGGCAATATTTTGATGTGCCACAGAATAAATGGTTGAACATTTCAAATAATGATGTGTACTCTGGCGCAAAAACAAATACACTTTCAATAGTTGCCAATAATTCGCTTGACAATCTTTCTTATCGTTGCGCAGTGCTTGCCAATTGTCCACCATTGGCAGTTACCGGAAGTGCAGTGCTAAATGTTAATGATTGTGGATTGAGATCTCTTAACAGTCAAGAGAATGGAATCTACCTCTCTGAAACTTTTCCTAATCCTGCAGACGCAGTTATTAATGTGGTAGTTAAGGATAGCGAAGAAATTATTCGTATTGAGTTAAGCGACTTGAGTGGACGCAACGTTTACTCAAGTATCTATAGTCAAGAAAACGGACAGTTACATTCGATTGACTGCAGCGCTTACGCTTCTGGAATGTATATTTTGAAAGTATATAGTGGAACTCAAATTGAGCAACACAATATTGCTATTCAGCATCGCTAATTAGCATCGAGCAGAAGAGCTCTTCGTATTTATCAGTGATGCTCTTCCAAGAATATTGACTTTTGATAAGGCCTAGATTGTTTTCAATCTGGGCCTTATTGTTTTCTTTAATAATCGTATTCATCAAATGACAAACTCCTTTTGCATCTGAGAATCGAAAACCTTTGTTCTCAATTACAGCATTGTTGAAAGCGTTGTTGTGAATACAGATTAGTGAACCACTGGCCATTGCCTCCAATAGCGAAGGATTGGTACCCCCAACCGAATGCCCATGAAAATAGAGATATGAGTAATGTCGAAGGGTATTTAACGCAGGAAAATCGTATATCGCTCCCACGAACTTTAGGCTTTCATGTTGAAATTTTTGTTTAAGAAATTCACCATATTTTGTTTGATGATTTCCAACGATTATTAGTTCTCTTTTTTTATCTGACATTAACCAACCCTCTATTATCATTTCAAGATTGTTTTCGGGCTCTAAACGCGCGATGACCAAGTCGTATCCTTCAGCTTTTAGACCAAATGATATTTGCGATTCTTCATATTCTTGTTCCGGAATTTCTGCGCCATAGGCTATGAACGTAGAAGGCTTGTCAAATTTTTCGAATAAATATGTAGATATACCCTTTGAATCGGCGATTAAATGATCGCTATGAAAAACAGCTGTTCTTTCGGCGTGTCGTAAAAAGAGTTTCGTCAGTGCGTTGTACTTGGACCTTTTAAACTCCAAGCCATCCATGTTTGTGATGAGCATGTGTTTTTTGCTAACAAGAAAATTCCAGATTGAACTACTTGTATAGCCAAGTTGAAGCAATATGTCGAGATCCCTTTTACGAGAATCCAAAATACAGTTTAGGTCATAAATAAATTGCCCAGCTGTTCCTATTTTACTTTCTGGGTCGTAACATTTTACTAATTGAACACCCTCGTAATTCGATGATTCGTATGGGTGATTATGCGAACAATAAACAATTACTTCATGTCCTCTTTCAACCAGCATTCTGCTTAAGAACTCGGCACACTGCTCAAAGCCACCATAATTATTTGGAATGCCGCGCGTACCTAATATTGCTATTTTCATTTTGCGAGTAGTTTGCAATATTTGTGTGCTATGTCTGTCCAAGAATATTTTGTTTGTGCTGTATGGTATGCCATTCTGCTAATCATTTCATACTGCTCGGTATCATTGAATAGGTGATTTATTTTTTCGGCTAATGCCTTCTCGTTATTAGGCGAGAATATCAATCCATTTTTTCCATCTTTCACTACTTCTTCGAAAGGTGGCAGGTCAGAGGCAATTGTCGGAATGCCATAGGACATGGCCATGAGTAGAACTCCGCTTTGATAGATTTTTTTGTAGGGTAAAACTATTGCGTCACATGCTTTAAACAGCACCTCTCGATGTTCGTCTTCGATGTGTCTAATATCAAGTGTTACCCGATTTTGTATGTTCAACCGATCTATTAGATTTTGATATTCTTCGAAATTAGTTTGCCATGGTTTACCAGCTATGATAAGATGTGTTTTTTCATCGGTAAAAGGAATAGCTCGGAGCAATGTTTCTAATCCTTTGACTTTTTTTATTTGGCCAAAAAAGAGTAAGTATTTTTTATCATCGGAAAGACCGAGTTTATCTCTTGATTCTTGACGACTTACTTTGGGGTCAACTAGATTTATGAAATTACCATGCTCAATGATTACTAATTTTTTCTTATTGACATTGCTAAGTAATTTTTTTAGCTCTAAGTAGGAGAAGTGGTTGTGGACAACTAAATGCGAAGCTCTATTCAAATTCATATTGCGAATCCAAGCTTGATCTTTGCCCGCCAATGCAGAAATATCATGAACTATTAGAGTAATCTTGAATCCGAACAATTTGCATAGAAGTACCGATATCAATTCTTTGACTCCAAATGCAAATGAGTGAAGAATAACATTGGTAATTCCCAAATTACGGCATCTTCTA
>JBJOKO010000326.1:0-3557 GCA_046046035.1 Bacteroidota bacterium
TCTCATGGACGCGATGGAAAATGATTCTCGAATGGATACTTCTCTTTATAATTTTTATAAAATCACCGCAGATCGACACCTCGTAGTTCTAAATCAATTGAAAGCAGCAAAGCACGGATTGGATTTGCGAAAATTGGTATTATATGTTGGACTAGACAACATTGAATACAACAAGGGTAGTTCAACCGCAATCGAATTATTCGTTCGCTCCAAGCTAGAGAAAGGTGAAGCAATAGTACATTACAAAGGTCAACGCATTAACAAGATGAATATAGTCACCTACGCTGACTTGGTGATGTCTACAATTAAAATGTACTACGACGACGAAAATAACTTTGCATTCTCCTATTTTGGCTATATCAATTGGTGAAAATTTTAACTGAACTATTCTATGAAATTAAAGTGCTTTTTCATCGCTGTTCTTACTCTGATAGTATTCAATAGCTTTAGTCAAACGCCACGCGGTCCAATCCGAATAAAAACTGGTGCCAAAGGAACCTTTTACTTTATTGGTTCAACCTTACTAGAAAAAAAAGAGGTGAGCACTCTATTAGAATCGAATGAAGAGGCTTCTAAGTTATTTAAATCCGCCAATCTCAATTTCAAAATTAGTACTGCCTGCCTGATGACAGCAGTTGCATCATTTACAATCCAGACGGTACTTCCGGACGATAAAAAGTATCCTCAAGCCCCTCTGACTGCAATGACGGTTGGCTTTCTCGCAGCAGCGATACCATTCCATGTTCGTTTCATACATCGTGCAGAAAAAGCAATCGATGTCTATAACAACAGTTTTAGAACTGGCGTTATCAATCACCAATATGAATTTGGTTTGTGTTATACCTCGGCAGGAATTGGTCTTGGTTTGAGGTTTTGATTAGATAACCAATTAAAATAATCAGCCACATAAATTGCAACTTCATGAAGCCAACTAACATTCTATTATTTGTTGCAATTGTCTTTCTATCTCAATCGATAAAGAGTCAAGTATTCAGTAACGACCCCTTTAAAATAGATTTTGATTATTTCAATATTGGCGACCAAAAAAATGCCATTCAACTCAATAAAGTGAAGTCACTGTCTTCATATAGCTTTGCCACAGAAGAAGATAGCGACGAACTCGCATTCAAGGAACTCGAATATAAAATCACTTTTAATGAATTTGGAAACCCCATTCATTTCATACATCAATATACTATGCCTTGCTGGTGGTGGCCTCGCCTAAAACAAAAACTGAAGATTACAGAAGAATCCATCACGACTTATGAGTATTCATTCATCTATGACAGTTTACAAAACTTAATACAAGCAAAACAAAACATTACAGAATCAGAAAGTTCTTCTCATACCGAAAATGATATTTATTACGAATACGACAATCAAAGTAAATTAATCAGCGAGACTGTTTCCAATAAGACAATATACAAGCCTGGCTTTACTTATAGAGGAAATACTTATGAAAATGATACGAATCTAAATGTTTACACATTCACTTATGCTGCAAATAATAGAGTTGCTCATGCTGTTCGTTATTGTAAAAAATACTATAAGTGGCAAAACGTAAGTGAATATGACACTCTTTTTCGAAATTGTACTCTGGATAGCATTTTTTTTAGGACCTTCTTACCACAAGGAATAAAGGTGGATAGCTTAGGACGTGTTACAGAAAAAACCAATTTCCTAATTCACGCGACTTTGATGGGCGGAGGAAGTTATTACCCCAATTCTCCAGATGATACTATCGTTACGTATTTCTATGACTCTAATGGAAATCTCCTAAAATCTGAAGCAAGATCACGTAGCGGAACTTTGAAGCGAAAAACAAATTGGACATATTTCGATAATGGACTTTTGGAATCAATTCAACAAGAGCATTCACGATTTGGAACAACTTTCGAATATGAGTTCTACAAGTAGGTATTCAGTTCCCCAATCAACCTTTCTGAAATCTTCCTACTTTTACATCCCGAACACCACTTGCAACAATCCTCCAAATGTCTGCCGAGCTTAAATATTGGTATCTACACGATCACAAATTATTTCGCAATTTGAGCTTTGCTGAAATTGATGGCTTGTGCATTCTAAAAAAATTCAAACGTTCCAAAAAGAACGAAATCATCGACCTCCCCTTTGGTGAAAAGGAGCGCATTTTCCTCCTAAAACACGGAGCAATCAAGTTGGTAAAAATCGACGAACAAGGAGAAGAAGTATCAATAGACATCCTACAAAAAGGTGACATATTCGGAGAAATAAGTTTAGAAAAGTCAACGAGTCAAGACGAATATTTCAAGGTTGTATCCGACGAAGCCATACTTTGTACCTTCTTCCGAGAAAACCTTGAAGAAGTCATGTTACAAAAACCAGACTTCGCACTCAACTACATCAAGATGGTTGGTTTCAACTTCAAGAAAATTCAGAATAGCTATAAAAACATCCTTTTCAAGGACGCCAAAACTCGACTTCTATTATTGATTCAAATGATAGTAGACAAGGAAGGCATTGAAGGCAACTCCTTCACTCTACCCAACTATCTTACTCAAAAAGACGTGGCACAACTGATCTGTACCACCCGTCAAACGGTCATTTCATTATTCAATGAATTAGACAAAGAAGGTATCCTCCATTACAGCGCTAAGGAAATTCAAATTCAAAATATTGCCGCTTTAAAAAAGTTGGTCGAAAATGTAAAATAGCCGACATTTTGCTCAAAAGCCCCCCTATAGTTTTGTCTCATAAAATTAACACACATGAGACACCTACTATTTTTCATCTTTCTTGGGCTCACGATTCAAATTAGCGCCCAATCGGAAGCACAGCGCAAAAAACATTTTAACCTTCTTGAAAATGGTGTAGCTCTGCAAGGGTATGATCCTGTTTCCTATTTCCAATACAAGCCTCAAAAAGGAAATATTCAATTCGCAACCACATACAAAGGAGTTCTATACTGGTTCGTAAGCGAAGCCAACAAAAATGAGTTTTGGAAAAATCCCAGTTACTACGAACCACAATACGGTGGTTGGTGCGCTTTTGCGATGGGTGACTATGGCAAAAAAGTAGAAGTGAATCCAGAAACCTACAAAATTGTTGATGGCAAGCTTTATCTCTTCTACAATGCCTATTTGAATAACACCCTTAACGATTGGAATAAAAACGAATCCCAATTGAAGATTAAGGCAGATTACAATTGGTCACAATTTCTAGTAAAATAAAATTATGAGAAACCATATCATCATCTCAGCACTCCTTTCACTACTGTTCATTTCATGCAAGAAGGAAGGGATATATACGCAAACCATGAATCAAACATTGAGCAATGAAAATTCAGTTGTATTGCGCCAAGGTACGCTTATGGCTACATCTGGTATTTCAGTTGAAGGCATCGCTGAAATCAGACAAAGCGGCGAACTCACCTTTGTTCAATTGACCAATTTTTCTATTAGCGATGGACCAGACCTCAAAGTCTATCTCTCTAAAAGTGATTCACCAACTGACTTTGTCAATCTAGGGTCGCTTCAATATTCAGGTGGCATCTATATGATTCCCGAGGACATTCTTGA
>JBJOKO010000327.1:0-3551 GCA_046046035.1 Bacteroidota bacterium
AAAAGTTCGATATGTTCTGGTTTTGGTGATGCAACGAGCTCTTCGATTTCGCCAACAGAAATACCATTGCCGATGGCTAAAAGAACTGCGGCACCCGCGCCAATCGTGGCACACACTAATATTAAAGCTCCGAATAGAAGTGCCCTCAATCCGGGGGACAT
Source organism: Bacteroidota bacterium (assembly GCA_046046035.1). Lineage (GTDB taxonomy): Bacteria > Bacteroidota > Bacteroidia > Flavobacteriales_D > Sanyastnellaceae > JAIXWP01. Next base: position 162 of record JBJOKO010000327.1, read on the forward strand.
CTCCTGAAAAAATGGATTTTTCATGATACAAAAGAAGCTAACTACCTTTGCATTCCCAATTCGTTGGTGAAAAAGTTATCATGATAAAAATTGGAAAAATAGAATTGCCAGATTTCCCTCTCCTCCTGGCACCTATGGAAGACGTGAGTGATCCGCCTTTCCGTATGCTGTGCAAAGAGCACGGAGCGGACATGATGTATACCGAATTCATCAGCAGTGAAGGCTTGATTCGTGATGCAACGAAAAGCAAAATGAAGCTCGATATCTTCGAGTATGAAAGACCAATAGGTATTCAAATTTTTGGAAGCGACATCTCCACGATGGAGCAATGCGCTAAAATCATTGAAACAGCTAATCCAGATCTCCTCGATATTAATTACGGCTGCCCTGTAATGAAGGTAGCTTGCAAGGGCGCAGGAGCTGGTATTCTTAAAGATATCGATAAAATGGTCCGCATGACCGAGGCCGTTGTTAAAGCGACTTCTCTCCCCGTTACAGTTAAAACAAGACTCGGTTGGGATGATCAAAGTAAAAACATTCTTGATGTAGCTGAACGTCTTCAGGACATCGGTATACAAGCACTGACCATTCACGGCAGAACACGTGTGCAGATGTATAAGGGCCAAGCAGATTGGACACTCATCGCAAAAGTCAAAGAAAATCCTCGTATAAAAATTCCAATTTTCGGCAACGGTGATATTGACTCTCCAGAAAAAGCATTGGAATACAAAAACAAATACGGTGTTGACGGGATAATGATTGGACGAGCAAGTATTGGCTATCCTTGGATATTCAATGAAGTAAAACATTACCTGGCAACTGGAGAAAAACTCGCTCCCCCTACTCTTGAAGAAAGAGCTGCTGCAGCAAGAAGACACTTTGAATTTTCAATAAAATGGAAAGGGGATAAACTAGGTGTTCTCGAAATGCGCCGTCACTATTCCAATTACTTTAAAGGACTAGCGAATTTTAAAGAAGATAGAATGCAATTGGTAACCATGATGGAACCAGAAGCAATTATCGAAAAACTAAATGAAATTGGAACTCGCGTTTGGAGCTAAACAAAAAGGCCAAATTCGTTTCGAATACTTGTAGCAGGGAGATAGAAACTATGCTACAAAAATTCTACTTCAAACTCGGCCTTCTCTGTCTTGCAAGTTGTTCTTCAGCTCTACACTGAATTGCAACAAAAAATAACTAACTAACACTATAAAACTTTACACCTAAACACTCTTGTTTTGTGTGGCAAAGATACGTTTTCCATATTCGTCGATGAAATACCTACGTTCGTCGACGCTAAATCGCATTTCGCGTAACCTTTTGAATAGCAGCCGTTTCGTTTAGTTAGTGTACATTTGACACGCTAATCTAAAGCCCTGAGTTACATGATAATGGGCATGAAAAAAGGGGCCGAAGCCCCTTTCATTCAATAATAATCACCTCTTACATTATTCTATAACTAAGCAAGATCCGCTGAATAATTGCTTCTCATCTTGACTCAAAGCAATCACATAAGCACCCTCGCTGAATTTACCATTTGGAATAACATGTGTTCTTGTTGAACCATCCAATGACTCGGTCATCACAACTTGTCCAACACTATTGTACACCGTCATTTTTACTTTTCCTTCATAATTGTCTTTCCATTGAATCATCCATGCGCCGCTCATTGTGCCTACCTGAATTGTATTCATTTCTACACTAGAAATAAGCGTTGATTCTACAATTGCTTCTTGAGCAGCTATTACTTCTTCTGCATTCACAAGATTTCCTGAACCAACAACGATCTCAACTTGCTGAGCAGTGCATCCTGTTGATGATGTCATCGCCACTGTATAGCGACCAGCAGCCAAGCCAGTATATGAAGCAGAACCAGCACCATTTGATACAGTGTTTCCTAGTTCATTTACCAAAGTATAATTCCAATTATCGCTTGTAGAAACAACGTCAATTGTTCCATTATCTGTTGTGAAATTATCTGCTTGCAATGCGCCAAAGCTAACTAGAGAGCGTGGCTCAATAATCCAACGAACACCTTCATAGTTACCTTCAAAACTTGCAGGAATCTTCATTCCTACTTCTAGTGGAAGTTCTACTCCCGTTGTTAGATCTTTGATAATCCAACATGTGATATCACTTGACATTGGAAGTGCGCTTACAGTCAAAGTATATTTTCCTTTTGATGGTGCATTCACATAAAGTGGAATGTTGTTTTCACCCCATGATGGACGAACGTCGATTGCTAATTTTTCATCATCAGATGATTTGCTATACAATGAATGCATTTCAGCTACTGGGCCAACAAGGCGGTAAGCATCATGACTATCTTCAAAGTTTGCTGTTGCTTCTGGTGAAGTCAACAACATCAATTCATCTTTGAATTGACCGCGAGCCAATTCGAAAATAAATCCATTTGGACGAATGGTGCTACGCTCAAGCATTGCACTTGTTGCCGTTTTCATAGCCTCGGTATAATTCAATGATGATCCTTGCAATGACGTTCCAACAAAGAAGCTTTGTCCCATTGGAATGTAGCGTGAAGCATTTCCAGTACCTGTTAATCCATTGTATGATTTATATGCACCAGATTGTGAATCATAAACATAATAAGTAGTCACACCAGGACTGTTTGCTACAACTTGGTTCCAGTCTACTTCTGAAGGATATGGATTCAACATCAAGTTCCATCCATCTCCAGAAGAAGAGGTGTTTGTTACGCTCAATGGCACTGTCACATTTCCTTTTTGGAATGCACCTGTTGCATCAATTGTATTCGCTGCACCTGTCATGTATACCATTTATCCTTTATTCGTCAACAATGGATTTGAAATAGATGTAGCTCCCACCCAGCCAATGTTTCTGTCACCAGGCAATACTTCGTTGTATGTATAAATGTTATTGAAGTTGTACGAAGGATAGTCAGATCCAGGAAAACCTGAAGTAACCAAATCATCATTCCAATCACCAAGAGTTAGGCCTGTAATAGGACTTCCTAGGTTTACATAGTTTTGGAATGCAGCTGGCAGATAACGCTGCGCTGTAATCGTTCCAACTACATCAGCACCCGATTTAATTTCTCCTATAGAACCTGTTACGGTTGCATTGCTTATTAATGTAAGATTGTTGTTTACATCGATTTTTCCTAACTCTGCAGATAGCACTCCGCGAAGATTCAAATTCGAATTTAATGTAACAGCAGCTCCATCATTCATTGGTAGTGAATTGTAAAGCGTTACATTATTTACGTTAAAATTAATCGGATAAGTAAAGCTTTGAATTCCGCTTCCTTTGAAAATAATTCTATTATTCGTTGCGCCCATAGAACCAATGACATCAAGGTTTCCATGCAAAATCAAATCTTGCGAGTTACATGTAAGTGTACCTCCACCA